>JAAYDD010000274.1 GCA_012729435.1 Desulfobulbus sp. | reverse complement strand
TCGGTGAGCCGGGCGTCGGCAAGACGGCCATGGCTGAGGGGCTGGCTTTAAGGATTTACGAAGACAGCATCGCCCGTCAGAATCCTCAGCCTGATCCCAAAAAGCTCGTTCCGGATCTGCTGCAGGATGCGGAGATATATATGCTTGATCTCGGAACCCTGGTTGCCGGAACAAAGTATCGGGGTGATTTTGAGAAACGTTTGAAAGAAGTCGTGGCAGCCATCGAAAAAAATAAAAAAGCCATTCTTTTTATTGATGAGATGCATACCATCATCGGCGCCGGGGCCACCAGCGGTGGATCCATGGATGCATCCAACCTGCTCAAGCCAGCCCTGCAGTCAGGAACCATCCGTTGCATAGGATCAACCACTTATGAGGAGTACAAAAATCATATCGAAAAGGATCGCGCCCTCTCCAGGCGTTTTCAAAAAATCGATATTGAAGAGCCCTCGGTGGCTGATACCTGTAAAATTCTGCGCGGATTACAGTCCCGTTACGAGGAGCATCACCAGATCCGGTATGCACGGACCGCAATTGATGCAGCGGCTGAACTGGCACACCGCTACATCAATGATCGTTTCCTTCCGGATAAGGCCATTGACGTCATGGATGAGATCGGCGCCTATTTCCGTCTCAACGGCAAAACCGGGCGCACGGTCAGTGTACGCGATGTGGAACAGATTGTTTCAAAAATCGCTCGTGTGCCGGTAAGCAGCAAAGTAAGCAGTGATACGGCGCAGCTTCTTGACCTGGACGAGAAACTCAAGTCAGTTATTTTCGGGCAGGACGAAGCCATTGAGGCAATTGTCAAAGCAGTGAAACGATCACGAGCCGGCCTGGGTAATCCCCAGGCGCCCACAGGCTCTTTCCTCTTTGCCGGTCCTACCGGGGTCGGGAAGACCGAAGTAGCCCGCCAGCTGGCAATATCTTTAGGTGTTCACTTTGAACGCTTTGATATGAGTGAGTACATGGAGAAACATGCGGTAGCCCGTCTGATCGGCGCTCCGCCCGGCTATATCGGCTTTGACCAGGGAGGTCTGCTCACCGACGCCATACGTAAACATCCGTACACGGTCCTCCTGCTTGATGAGATCGAAAAGGCGCATCCGGATGTCTTCTCCATTCTTCTCCAGGTAATGGATCACTCCACTCTTACCGACAATGCCGGTCGACGGGCTGATTTCCGCAATGTCATATTAATCATGACAACCAATGCCGGGGCACGGGAAATGAGCGAGCGCACCATCGGATTCATTGGTGATTCTTCCGGGAAGGAACAAAAGGTGCTGAAAAATCTGTTTTCCCCGGAATTCCGTAACCGGTTGGATGGAATCATCACCTTTTCGGCTCTCGAACCGGAAACTGTGGAAAAAGTCGTCGATAAGATGGTTCTTGAGCTGCAACAGCAGTTGGCTGACAAGAAGGTCACCATCACCTTAAGCCCGGCAGCCCGATCCTGGCTGGCCAACGAAGGATATGAGCCGGCTTTTGGCGCCAGGCCGTTGCGACGCCTGATTATGAAGGAGATCGGCGACGTACTCACCGAAGAAATCCTCTTTGGTAAACTGACCAAAGGCGGAAAAGTCAAGGTCAGTCGCAAAAACAACAAGACGACCTTTACCTACCAGTAAGAGATACAGCCACCGGTTGAGAGTCACGCCACTCAACCGGTGCTTCCTCACCACAATTCAGAGCCCGTTACCTGCACCTGCCGGATCACCCTCCCTGGCAGCAAAGTCATGAGCATATATTAACGGTCTGAGTTTTACTTTTATTGAGGTTTAACTTTACAGTATCTTCCAAACATCCCGAATATAAAACCAAAGAGTACTTTCCCGATGACACTTGTAGCGCCCGTACTGCAAGAGGTATTCAACCCGTTATTCTCCGGTGGTAAGGGCTGACTCACGCACAACCTGAGCACGAATCTAACACAGATGTGTTATCTGTATAATCCCCTGACCGCGATCCCAGCCGGACTGATCAGTTTCACAGGACGCGAGTTTACTGCATGAAAATCAGACGGGAGAAATGAAAGACCGGCACAAGCCTCCGTCATCAGGTATGCTGATGTGTTTCAGTGGCCGAGAATAATGGAGATTCTGGTTGTTATGCACTGATCACGTCCCCTTCCTCCCATCTTACAGCCAGGACATATGCGTTACATTTTACAACCTATTCCACACTACACCAGTGCGTTGCTGACAGCTCCCCATGCGCTGTTTACCCGGGAGGGCGGGGTGAGTAAAGGGCTGTTTGCCTCGTTAAACCTGAGTTACCATGTCGGCGATGAGGTGGAGTACGTCAGTGCAAACCGTGAGCTCGTCCGGACAGCACTGGCATTTGACCGACTTTATGCCGCCCATCAGGTACACGGTGATCAGATTTTGGTGATTGAGGAGAATCATCCTGTGAATCAGGAAACAGAGGGGTACGATGCACTGATCACCACCGTGCCAGGCACGGGTCTTCTCATTCAGCAGGCTGACTGTCAGGCTGTCCTGCTGTCATGTCCTGAACAAAGAGTTGTTGCGGCTGTCCACTGCGGCTGGCGGGGTAGTGTTCTCAACATCATCAATAAGACTGTTCAGTGCCTGACCGAACAGTTCGCTGTCCGACCGGAAACCATCAGGGCTGTCATCAGCCCTTCTCTTGGCCCGTGCTGCGCCGAATTCACCAACTATCACAGGGAACTGCCCGCCTGGATGCATGCCTATCAGGTGCGACCCCATTATTTTAATTTCTGGGCCATCAGCTGTCGTCAGCTCGAAGAGAGCGGTATTCTGCCGCAACACATTGAGGTGGCCGGACTGTGTACCCGCTGCAGCCGTCATTTTTTTTCCTACCGGCGGGCAAGTGCACAACAAAATGGTCTTACCGGCAGAAACGGAAGTGTAATCGGCCTCTCTTCACCGGAATGAGGAGAGACTGTCTTCCGTGTCACATGGAAAAATCACAGATAAGTGGTGCGTGGTCTGAATAGGTGACCGGAGCAATCTGAAAGTTCATAACTTTCAGCTCCGGACTGTGAAGAATGAAATCAAGTTCCCGTTTCGGGGCGCGACTTGGATACGACGGTTTCTTCTCCGGGTTCGCACTTATCAGTCCGGTGGCACCGAGAAACAGCTCCAATTCCCGCATTCCCCAAAGAACATTGAAATCCCCTGCCAGGATCATGGGCCGGTCAACGGCACGTATTAGCCGGTAGAGCCGTTCAAGCTGATACTGACGGTTGCGATACGTAAGCGAAAGGTGCACCAAAAAGATCGTCAGGTGCTCGGTACACGCCTGGATAACCAATCGTTTCATCCCTTCGTCGAAGTAATGATGACGATAGCTGACGATCGGCATCCGTGTAAGGACCGCATTACCCTGTGCTTTCAACAGGGGCATCTTCTTGACCATCGAATGGGAGCCATACTTCGTCTCAACCACATGATGATAACCAAGCTCTTCGGCAATCATGTCCGCCTGACACCTCTTCCTGGTACGAAATGACCCTCCATCAACCTCGACCAGCCCCACGACATCAGGATTAACAGATCTGACAAACTCTACAATTTTGAGAAAATTCTGATCAGAGTGCCGCAGATAACCGGCATAGGGAAAGGGGAAATGAAAACGGCCGCCGTGTCCGGTGGCATAACGGATGTTGTAGAGTAAAAACCGAACTGATCTTTTCAACCAACTTACCTCTTGGCCCGGTGCAGGCCGAACACGCCTCCGCGAGCCTGGCTGAACGCCGGACTCATCCCGCCCCGGCCGCGGGAGCGACCGCCGCCGCCCGGTTCCTGCTGAACCGGCAAGGTGTCAATGGCAGACTGTGTTTTCTGCTTATCAAGGATAAAATGTTCCGCCTTTGCCAAGCCAATTCCTTTCGTCTCGAGATAGATATCGAAAAAACGCGAGCAGTCACGATAATAACTCTTCTTTCTCAGCCACTTGGGATCATCATTCTGTTTGCGGGCATGATGGAAGGTTGACAGGTTAACGAGCAGTGTTGTTATCATCTCTTTGACCATGCGCTGCAGATTGAACAGTTCACCGAAAACAAGGTCAACTTCATTGCGGATAGTTCGTGATAAACGATGAAACCCCTGGCCGCGAACATTGACTTCCGGGAGATTGAACCGGTGGCAGGCCCATGGCAGAAGAAGGCAGGCAAACAGAACAGAGTCCGGAACTTTAAATGCTTCCACATCCCTGCGTGAGCTGTGCAGACGATCAAGAACAGAAAAAACAGTAAGCAGCTGCTGACGGATGTTTTCACCCTTTTCCATCGTTTCAAATCTGTACAGAGGGAAAAGAACCGGCCACAGGCCCGAATCCATGCAGAGCTCCGCCCACGGCCGGCAGGATCCTGACTGCAGATCTTTCAGAATTTCATCACGGAGACGTGACGGCGGACACAGATGGAGCTTCTCACTGTTCTCCTTCAGAGCGGTATAAGCTTTTTTCTCGATCTCGAAATTCGTACGTGCCGCATGGCGGACAACCCGCATCATCCGGACAGGGTCCCGGGTGAAACGCCTGTCAGGTTCACCAACCACCCTGATAATCCCCTGTTCCAGATCGGCAACACCTCCGGTATAGTCGATGATGGTGTGCTGTTCTATCTCGTAAAACAACGCGTTGATCGTCAGGTCACGGCGAAATGCGTCTTCTTCCAATGTGCCGAAGGTATTGTTTGACGGGAGTACCTGATCGTCACTGTCAATATCATACTCACTGCGTGAGCGCAGTGTTGACACCTCGATGATCTTGTTGCCACGAAAAAACACCTGCACCAATCTGAACCTTCTTCCGATGGTGCGGCTGTTGCGAAACATCCGCCGCAACTGTCCGGGCCGGGCATCAGTTGAAATATCAAAATCTTTCGGAACCTTACCAAGATAAAGATCGCGAACACCTCCACCGACAAGGTATCCTTTAAATCCGGCATCGCGAAGGCGATACAGCACCTTGAGCGCCTCGCGATCGATTTGCTGTTCACGAATGGGATGTCCTGATTCTGGAATAATCGTCGCAATCTGATGCACCCGTACATCCTGATCAGACATTTGAACGGTCGGCTTCATCCTTAGATGATCTGAAGTGGAAGGAGAATAGCAACTATCTTCCTGCATACATGTTCAGTTGCTCAATAGACAGTACACTTTTCTTTATACACAGATTCAGCTGCCTTCACAAAACTGTCAAAAATTTCCTTTACTGAAAGAATTTCCTTCATCTTGAAGGTGTTGGCTCCGGAAAAGAAAAGACCGTTTTCCAGATCACCGTTGCAGGCTGCCATCAGCCGTTCGCTGATGCAATACTTATGACTGCACTTCTTCAGACATTTGAACCGGCATTTATCAGACGATATATCTTCATCATTTAACATTTTATCGACAAAAGGAGTTTTGATTGCCCTTCCCGGCATCCCCACCGGAGAGGAGACGAGAACAATGTCCTCCTTTCTGGCATTGAGAAAAGCCTCTTTAAAAGCCTGAGAGACCGAGCATTCTTTGCTCAGAACAAAACGTGAGGCTATCTGAACTCCATCAGCGCCATACTTGTCCATCATCTCAGCCATTTCAAACCCGTTGGTGATACCGCCGGCGGCAATCAATGGAATTTTTGAAATCACTTTGCGGATTGTCGGGAAAAGATCACGCAGCGACAGCTGGGTTCCCAGATGACCGCCGGCTTCGGCAGCTTCGACAATAACCGCTGAAGCCCCCAATTTCTCAGCCATGGTAGCCAATCCCGGTGAAGAGACGATGGAAACGATAGGGATATTGTGCTGTTTGCCGATCTTGAAGATGTCCCTGGAAAATCCGGCTCCAGTGATGATCATATCTGCCCCGGCTTCAATGGAACCCATGACAAGTTCATAGAAGTCCTTCATAGCATACATGATATTGACGGCGATCACCCCTTTAGTCGCCCGTTTTGCTTTACGGATATCCTCCTGTAATTCCGGCACCGGCAAGCCTGAGCCGCCAATGGTACCTATACCGCCACACTCGGCAACAGGCACCGCCAGGGCAGAGGTGGAAACCCGAACAGACATCCCTCCTTGAATGATCGGAATTTTTGCGATGAATGAGCCAATTTTCAGTTCCGGAAGTTTCATTCAGACCTCTTCATTACCAAAAGAACTACTTTTGTGAAAAATAAAAACTTTTTAATTCTACGATCAAAGATCGGATAGAAAAGAAATGATGCACAGTCGTGATGTGTTTGTCAAGCACAGACCCCTGCTCAACAAACGGAAATCAATATCAGGATATTGTACCACATCACAACTGCATACGCTTGACTTTTCACCTGTTTTCCGATTAACTTTACAGATTTTATTCCACTGATATCACTATTGCTCCTGATCAGCAGCATATGACGAGACGCATTTGGAGTTACTCTTGAAAATTCAGGCTATTAACGGTTTCAAAGACATCCTTCCCGACAGCATAAACCGCTGGCGATATATCGAACAACGAGCCAGAGACATTTTCGAACGTTTCGGCTTACAGGAAATCCGGGTACCAATTCTCGAAAAAACAGAACTTTTTGTCCGTTCGATTGGAGAATCAACCGATGTTGTGGAAAAGGAGATGTACACCTTTCCCGACAAGGGTATCACCATGCGCCCCGAGGCCACGGCCTCCATCATGCGTGCTTTCATTGAACACGGCATGCATGTTCAACAGCCGGTCCAGCGGCTCTATACAATCGGGCCGATGTTTCGTCACGAACGCCCGCAAAAAGGTCGATTACGTCAGTTTCATCAGCTGGATGCAGAGATAATCGGCGCCACAGAACCTCTGATCGATGCGGAACTCATCGCCATGGGACAGATGCTGCTTGATGAACTGGGGCTGCGTACCAGCCTTGAGATCAATTCCCTCGGCTGCTCGGTCTGTCGACCACCTTTTAAGACACAACTCGTTGCCTTTCTGGAACAGCACCTCAGCCGACTCTGCAATGATTGCCGGCGACGGACCCATACAAATCCCCTTCGGGTACTCGACTGTAAACAGGAAGCGTGCCGGGCAGTGGTACAGTCTGCCCCCTCTTTACTCGATATGCTCTGTAACGAGTGTGACAATCATTTCCAGCATGTCGGTCAGGCGTTGCAACATATTGGCCTTGATTTCAGAATCAACCGTTTCATGGTGCGCGGTCTTGATTACTATACACGCACCACTTTTGAATTTTTAACCGCTGATCTTGGTGCACAGGCTGCGGTCGGAGCCGGAGGGCGCTACGACGGTCTCATTGAACAGTTAGGCGGGCCTCCTCTTTCAGGAATCGGATTTGCCATGGGTCTGGAGCGATTGGCCCTGCTTATGGAACAACAGGGTGCACAGAACCATGCTGAGCACTCCATGGATGTCTTTCTCGTTGCTCTTGGTGACAAGACTCTGAACCCCAGCAGCCGGCTGGCACACGCACTGAGAAAAAACGGCATCAAAACAGCCATCGACTATGCCGGCCGAAGCCTTAAGGCACAACTGAAGCAGGCAAATCGCGTTAACGCCCGCTACAGCCTCATCCTTGGAGACGACGAATGGCTTCGACAGGAAGGTATTCTTCGCAACATGCGCACTCAGGAACAACAGCCATTCACACTGACAGGAACCCCGGAAGAATGGTGTTCCCGGCTGATCGACATCATTGGCCCTGCGCCTCGCTAATTTGCACTTTGCATCATAATCCGGCATTTTTGCAGATTCACTTATCCTAGCGATCACCTTTTATACGGAGAATTAACATGGAATCATTGGGAGCGCTCCGGCGCACACACACCTGTAACGATCTGAACCTGTCGCATCTGGGCCAGGAAACCACCCTCATGGGCTGGGTCCTTCGGCGTCGTGACCATGGTGGCGTTATTTTCGTTGATTTGCGGGATCGCTGGGGAATTACGCAGGTGGTTTTCAACCCGGAGATTGACCAGTCCGTTCATGCCAAGGCCCACCAGCTGCGAAGTGAATGGGTTATAGCAGTTCAGGGCAAAGTAATGCAGCGACCGGCTTCCATGGAAAACCCGAAGCTGGCAACAGGTACCATTGAAGTGTTTGTACATGATCTGCGCATTCTTAATGCCAGTGAAACCCCGCCATTTCCTCTGGACGAGGATATCGAGGTTTCCGACACCCTCCGTCTCCAGTACCGCTATCTTGACCTCCGCCGCCCGGAAATAGCTGGTAATCTTATCCTCCGTCATCAGGCTTTACAGGCCGTTCGCTCTTACCTCAACGAACAGAATTTTCTTGAGATTGAAACACCGATGCTGACCCGTTCAACACCGGAAGGTGCACGGGACTACCTGGTGCCAAGCAGGGTGAATGCCGGCAAGTTCTATGCTTTGCCCCAGTCACCGCAACTCTTCAAACAGTTACTCATGATTGCCGGGATGGATCGGTATTATCAGATTGTCAAATGCTTTCGTGATGAAGATCTGCGGGCAGACCGTCAACCTGAGTTCACTCAGATTGATATGGAACTCAGCTTTGTAACGGAAGAAGAAATTATTTCCATTGTCGAAGGCATGATCCACAAGCTTTTCAAAACGATAAAGGGAATTGATCTGCAAACACCCTTTGCGCGCATGAGCTATGATGAGGCCATCCGTCGATTCGGCACGGACCGGCCTGATACCCGTTTTGGCCTGGAGCTGGTTGACCTGACAGACATCCTTCAAGACTGCAGCTTTAAAGTCTTCCAGACAACCATCAACAACGGTGGCGTGGTCAAGGCGATCAACGCCAAGAGCTGCGGCGGTTTCTCGCGTAAGGATCTCGATGACCTGACCGAGTACGCCGGTCGGTTCGGGGCGCGCGGCATGGCCTGGGTCAAAGTCAAGGACAATGAGTGGCAATCTCCGATCACGAAGTTTTTCAATGAAACAGAAATCACGGCCATGGCACAGGCCCTTGATGCAAAACCAGGCGACCTCATACTTTTTGGAGCTGATAAACCCGGCACTGTACATCAAGTTCTTTCTGAGCTACGATTGGAATTGGCGCGACGATTGGAATTGATCACAGACAGCCGGACGTTCAACTTCCTCTGGGTCACTGATTTTCCACTGCTCGAGTACGATGAGGACGAAAAACGGCATACCGCTGTCCATCACCCATTTACCGCGCCCAGCGAAAAGGACGTGCCATTACTCGACACCGATCCGGGTGCGGTTAAAAGCCGGGCCTATGACCTTGTGCTCAACGGGAATGAAATCGGCGGTGGTTCAATCCGTATTCACAGTCCACTGCTGCAGAAAAAAATCCTGCAGGCCCTGGGTATTGATGAAAAAGAGGCCGAGGAAAAATTCGGTTTCCTCCTTCGCGCTCTGGAACACGGTGCCCCGCCACACGGCGGTATTGCGTTTGGTGTTGATCGTCTGATGATGTTACTGACAGGTTCGTCTTCCATTCGGGACGTTATCGCCTTTCCGAAAACCCAGAAGGCGACCTGTCCGCTTACCGATGCGCCTGCTTCCGTCTCCCGCAAGCAACTCACTGAACTGCATCTGCGCCCGGACTGGAAAGAAAAGGCCTGACTTACCTCTGCCCGCTGCATGAAGCGAAAGGAGACGGCTATGAGCTTTGACAAGAACTACTCAAAAAATCTTTTCAGCCTGGACCTGGAGGCTGAAGTTGACAGAATCTGTTCCCAACTAAAAAATCTCCTTGTACAACCGCTTAAACGAAGAGGATTAGTCCTGGGTATTTCCGGAGGAATTGACTCGAGTGTCTGTCTGGCGCTGGCGGTCCGGGCCGTTGGGCCTGAAAAGGTTATCGCCCTGCAGATGGCGGAACTTCATTCCTCCGAAGAGACCATTGGCATCAGCAGCAGGCTTGCCGATCATTTCGGGGTAACGGCCATTAATGAGGACATCACACCGATTCTTCAGGCAGTTCGTTTTTACGAACGGTATGATCAGGCTGTTCAACTTGTTATTCCCGAGTACGGTCAAGGATGGAAATCAAAGATCGTTATCCCGAACGTTGCTGACCACCACGGGTTTACCTACTTCAGTATTATTGCCGAATCTCCCCATGGCCAGACCATAAAAAAACGACTGCCCCTCAACTCCTATCTCGCGATCGTTGCAGCTACCAACTTCAAACAGCGTACGCGAAAGATGCTGGAGTACTACTATGCCGACCGGATGCACTATGCGGTTATCGGTACTCCCAACCGGCTGGAATACGACCAGGGATTCTTTGTAAAGTTGGGAGACGGTGCAGCAGACATTAAACCCATCGCCCATCTCTATAAAACGCAAGTATACATGCTGGCGGAGTACCTGGGCGTACCGGAGGAGATCCGAAACAGACGGCCAACGACAGACACGTACTCACTTCCACAGGGACAGGATGAATTTTATTTTTCCCTGCCCTACGAACGAATGGATATCTGCCTTTATGGAAAAAACAACGGGTTGCCTGTTGCCGAAGTGGCCCGGGGGGCTGGTCTGACTGTGGAACAGCTGCAACGTGTTTACGCTGACATTGATACAAAACGCAACACAACGAGATACCTGCACTTGGCACCTCTTCTGCTGGGGCAGGTTCCGGAAATCTCTTCTTGAACTGTAGCGCTGCAGAATAGCGGGCAAGACTGACAATAACGGAGTCTGATCAATCTCCAGCATCAGTGGAGGTCTGCTCAGGTCTTTTCTTGCCACACTCCGTCGATCAGCAGCTCGTGGGGACGGAACACGTTCTTGTACCCCATCCCGGCGTGGCCTTCGATCCAGTAGCCCAGGTAGAGAAAGGGAATTTTTTGGGTCGTACAGATATGATGAAGGGTCAGGATGTTGAGCGTGCCGGGGCTTCGCCACCCCTGGTCAGGATCGAAAAAGAAATAGACAGCATTCATCCAGGAAGGAGAGGCATCCACAATGGCAACCCCCAAGAGTCGATCATCAACCCGATAACGGATTTCAAAACACCGGCTGATACTGGTAATAAAAAAGCCTCCGTAATAACTTTCAGCACTGCTGCGCCCCTCGGGAAATCGAGTGGAAAGGAAACGCTGAAGAAGTTTTAGATTTTCCTGCGACATGGTAAGTGGTGCGATTTCCACCTCCACATCCTGGTTTTTCTTCCATACCCGGCGCTGATTTCGATTTGGTTGCAGTCGCCCTGTCCGCAGTCGAATCGGAACACAGAGGGAGCAGTCCGGACAGCGCATATTGTACATGCAGTTGCCGTTACGGCGGTAGCCGTGTTCAAGGAACAACGCCATGGTCTCATCGTTAAGCCTGCTGAATGCTGCCTGATGATAGATGGCCTTTTTCTCGAGATCGTAAGGACACTCTGCGGCGGTGAGGATAAAAAAGCGCTCCATCCTGCCGATTCCTTCCTGCCATTGAGACTGCTGATCTCTTCCTTCCCGACCTGTCATTCAACTATTCCCTTCAGCACCGGCCTCTCCATGTATCCGGGACAAGAGGCAAGCCTGCAAAAATCTGTTTGATCCGGCAGCTGGCTGTCAAACAGTCTTTAAACTCCATCACCCGGTGATCCGTTCATCCCCTGAGATCCGGAAACGCTGTGCAGCAGAGGTGATCGTTCCTGTCCGCAAAACGGTATTTCGTCAACACTTTGAGCGAGCTCTTGAGGAGTGTTCACATTACGCCAGCAGTGCTGCAATCCGATTGGCGGCTGCGGAGTGATGACTCCCGCCTTTGTCCGGAGGTCGCTCAATCGGAATTCCCCCCTGGCCGCCATTGTTTCCAGCAGTTCGTAACACTGACGGTCATAATAGGCAAACAAGGGTTCAAGACGGCCATCTGCCGCCAAAGCCGGCAGAACTGCCATCACTCCCTGCCCCCGCTGGTCAAGCAACCAGCGTATCGCAGAAGCGCTGATGTCGGGCTGATCACAGGCGGTGATAAGCCATGAGACCAGGGGATACCGGCGAAAAACAGCAAGAATACCCGCCAAAGGGCCACCAACTCCCGACACATCCTCTACGCGCGGCACATAGTCAAGTGATCGGGGCAGTTCCCCGGCACCGGCAATCACAACCTCCTCCACCGTCGTCTCCAGCAGATGGACTGTCCGTTCAATCCATGTCAGCCCATCCTGCTCCAGAAGATGTTTGGCACGTCCCATGCGCCGGCTTTTACCGCCAATGAGCACACAGCCCCACACCGGCACCGCATTCATACCGACTCCGCGGGTCCGTTATCAGCGTGCACAGGGAAAAGCCCTATCTCAGCACCGCGTTTGAACAGCTCACCGATCGCCAGTGCTCCTTCCCTGCCGATGTCTTTCGAAAATTCGTTGACATACAACGCAATATGGCTGCGCATAACCTGGATGTCCATTTCCTGAGCATGGGTACGTATATACCCCCATCCTTCTTCATAGTGCGTATCAGCCCAATGAATGCTGGCGGCAATAGCACGATCGAACTCCTCTTTCACGGCCGCAGGAATCGATTTCTTTGCAGCAATGCAGCCAAGAGGAATGGGCAGGCCTGTGGTCTGTTCCCACCACTCGCCCAGATCCTGGAGACAGACAAATCCCAGATCTTGATAGGTGAACCGGCTTTCGTGAATGATCACTCCGGCATCAACCTCCCCTGCGGCAAGAGCGGTCATTATCTGATCAAAACGCATAACCACCAGATGGCGGCATGCGGGCTGAAAGAGACGAAGCAGGAGAGCCGCGGTGGTATACTTCCCCGGCACTGCGATTTTCCAGTCAGCCAGACGGGCGGGTTTACTGCGGCTGCCGGTAATAAGCAAAGGCCCGCATCCTCTCCCCAACGCGGCGCCGGATCGAAGCAGGGTATAGTGCTCCTGAACATGGGCAAAGGCATGAAAAGAAAGTTTTGTGATGTCCAGTCTCTTCTCAAGAGCCCATTCGTTAAGAGTTTCAACATCTTCAAGCTGAACAGCGGCGATTTTACACTGACTGAGAGGAATACGTCCATGCACCAGAGCGTTGAAGATGTACGTATCATTAGGACACGGTGAATACCCAAGACGTAAGGAAACAGTGTCAGACATTTCGGAAACCATTCACTAGCGAAGCGATCGCGGCACCACAGGTGTCACAGGCCTTTCCCAGCTGCCAATCCTGATGTTCCCGATCAACAACCATGTTGGAGATACAACGTAATTCAAGCATCGGCACTCCGAAATGACGACACGCTCTGGCAACGGCAAATCCTTCCATATTCTCACACAGTGCGCGATGCTGCACTGCTATCATTTCTCCCCGTTTCTGTGTTCCGCTGACACAGCTGACCGTGGCAAAAACACCTTTCCTAAAAGATATTTCCGCTGCCGTCAGTATCCGGATCGCCCGTGTCAGCAGTTCAGCGTCCAGCTCAATGCACGTTTCAAGGTGAAAGCCCGCACCTTGTAATGCTCGCACCTTATCCTGTTCACAGATCCCCAGATCAGCCAACACCTCACACTCAGCCAAACAGATATCGAGTAACACTGCACTTTGCCGATCAGCAGTCACATAGGCACCTGCCACACCAAAATTCACCACAGCAGACGGCAGAGATCCGGCTGTCGCCAAATAGGAGGATACACACACAGCCGCCTCAACCGGTCCGACGCCGGTGATCAGCGTTGTTACGCCACGAAGCGACGGACATGCGCGAAGAAAAGCACCCATTTCAACATCTGTTGCCGCTGTCAAAAGTACCATCGGTGCTTCCTGCACGAGTATGGGATTTTATTCCGGCACACCTCAAGCCACCCGTTTTTTTTCACACATTTAATCAAGACATTTATCGCAATGTAAAGTAGGTTACCGGGCTTTGCAAGTCAATCACCCGACCTTTCTTGTCTGACACTATGCTTGAACTCTCTTATCAATTATCTGATTACGATTATGAGCTCCCGGCAGAACGGATCGCCCAGTTTCCGGCATCCCGACGTGACCGCTCTCGCCTGCTCGTCCTTGACCTGAATATTCAGAGTATCCGTCACTGTATTTTCAGTGATATCACTGCATGCTTTCGGCCGGGTGACCTGCTTGTAATCAATACGACCAGGGTATTTCCAGCCCGGCTGCTCGGCCATAAGGAGACCGGAGGAAAGGCTGAGCTCTTACTCCTTTCTTTCCCGAAAATTATTTCTGAACGCAAAGAAGAACAGTGGTCTGAAGCTGTAGCACCCGCACTTGTCAGAAGTTCCAAGCGGCCGAAAATCGGAAGTCTCATTTTTTTCAGTGAGCAATTGCGAGCCCGCATCAACGCCTTTTATCCTGACGGCAAGGCAGAGATCACCTTACAGTTTCACCGGC
>JAAYDD010000273.1 GCA_012729435.1 Desulfobulbus sp. | reverse complement strand
GGAATCGACCCTGCAGGACTTCGAACAGGTTATCCGTCTTGATCCAACACTTGTTGCCCGTCTGCTGACCCTGATCAACAGCACATACTACAGTCTAAACAGAAAAGTTGACTCAATTTCACGGGCCATTGCCCTTATGGGCATGAAAAATCTCCATAACATCGTAATCACTGACGCCATCAGCAAAATTTTCCGCAGTCATTCTTCAATGAATGGATTTTCTCCTGAACGCCTGTGGTTGCACAGTGCAGCTGCCGGAACCTGCTGCAAGATGATTGCTGAACGTATTTTTTCAGTCAATGGTGACGACAGCTATCTTTGCGGCATCTTACATGATATTGGTTTGATAGTTATTTTAGATGCAAACCCCGATGCTTTTTTGCAACTCCTAAAACAGCTTGAGCGCAATGATGCCCCGATCACCGTACTTGAGCAGCAACTCCTGCAGACTGATCACTGTGAAATAGGTTATACACTTGCCAAGAATTGGCAGATGCCCACTTCGATTGCCGAGGCCATTCGTGATCATCACCAACAGTCCGAATCACGAATTTCTCCACAATCGCCGACCGGTATCCTACAGATAAGTGAGTACATTATCGATCAGTTGAACTTTTCAGCAATAAACGACAGAGTATCAGGCCTGTTAAATGCCTCACTGACCGAGCACATTCAAAAGAACATTGAAGAATACAAGGTGCTCGCCGCAGACCTCCCCGAAGAGTTGGAAAAAATAAAAAATGTATACGGTGTCTGAGGTTTCCTTATGCTCTCCACGCAACTGTTTGCTGATTTTGCCGATTCCTTTGGTGAGCTCACCCTGCTTCACGAACACCTGGTACATGAAGTTGCAGGATACTCCTTTTTCTGTCTCAGTCACTCGAGTCATCATATAACCTCCGCCGATTTTCCGTTACCCGCACCTCTGGCGATTTCATGTGTTGACAAACATAAACAGCACCTTTCGGAAGGTATCTTTCAACTCAAAGACCGATACTATGCTCTGTTTTCCGTTCCGGAACTGCAAGGGTACGTTCTTGTTTCCCCGGAAACGCAAAAACCTTGCAACTGCTCCGCTCTCTGGCCTGTAACCATCCGCTTGGCGATCCGCCTGTTTCTTGCCCGGCATGAAGCAGATGAAACGACGAGTCGTCTTCGAATCCAAAAAAAACAATTTGATCGCCAATCCGAAGTCCTGGAAAGGAAATTTCAGGAGATCATGGCGGAAAACGAACAAAACTATAAAAAAATACAGGAACAGCAGCGCAACTACTCCAAAACACTTCAGGCTGAGATTCTCAGACAAACAGAAGAACTCCTTCTTGCCAAAAAGGCTGCAGAAGCTGCAAATATCGCCAAAAGCGAATTCCTTGCAGCCATGAGCCATGAAATTCGCACTCCGATGAATGGAATTATCGGGTTTACAGATATGTTGCTGGACACTGCGCTTGATCATGAGCAGGAAGAGTTTGCCCAAACAATCAAACGCAGTGCCGATGCCCTCCTCTCTCTGATCAATGATATTCTTGATTTTTCAAAAGTAGAGGCCGGAAAACTTACTCTTGAATGCATCAGTTTCGATCCGGAAAGTATTGCCCAGGATGTCTGTGATCTCATATGCCCCAAAATTGATCCTCACGGCGTTGAAGTTCTCTGCCGGATTGATGACTCTGTCCCCGCCAGCACAGTTGGGGATCCGGGCCGATTCCGTCAGGTGCTGGTGAATCTTATGGGGAACGCCGCTAAATTCACCAAACAGGGTGAAATTGAATTGTCACTAGAGGTTGTTGAGGAAACAGAGAACACTGTTACCCTGCATTCAAAAGTGCGAGACACAGGCATAGGGATCCCTGCAGGCAAGCTGGAAACAATTTTTGAAACATTCCAACAGGCTGACGGGTCGACAACTAGAAAGTATGGTGGCACAGGTTTAGGGCTTGCTATTTGCCGCAAAATTGCAAGCCTCATGAATGGTCACGTGTGGGCGGAAAGTACAGCTGGCCAGGGGAGTGTCTTTCACTTCACTGCACGATTCAAGAAGACAGCACTTCCGCAGGAGAAAAATTTTGAGACCAAGGCATTTATCGATAAAAAAATCCTTATCATTGATGATAATCCCAACAGTCTCAGTATTCTCAGCAATACTCTCCACTCCGCAGGGTTTGAGGTAACTGCGCTCAGTGACAGCAGTGCCGTCCCTGAACTTTTACGCCACTCCTGCGAACAGGAAGACCCTTTTGATCTCATCATCCTGGATATTCACATGCCGGAGCCAAATGGGTTCACCTTGGCCCATCTCATACGTCACCAAATTCCCGGAACAGCTGATATACCTCTAATAGCCTACGCCCCTTTTCAGACGAAAAATGATGAACCCTGGGAAACAGCCGGCTTCAACGCCTTTCTCAGCAAACCCGTTCGACGGGAGATACTTTTCAAAACCATAGCCAAGCTGCTCGATACCGCGGAAAAACCAGCAGAATACGTCTCTGCCAAAAAAGCTTTCAGAAACGAAGGCAGTGTCACCGGGAAGCCCTCATCGACAGCACAAATACTCTTGGCCGAAGATAACCCGGTCAATCAAAAGTTGACCGTTCTTATTCTTGACAAACTGGGCTACACAGTGCAGATCGCTGACAATGGGCGTAAAGCTGTGGACACTTACACGGCAGATCCCGATAATTTCGATCTTATTCTTATGGACGTTCAAATGCCGGAAATGGATGGCCTGGCCGCGACCAAAGAACTGCGAAGCAGAGGATTTAAAGCTGTTCCGATCATTGCGATGACCGCCAATGCGATAAAAGGCGACCGGGAAATCTGCCTGGAGGCAGGAATGAATGACTACATTGCCAAACCTGTCAAACGACAACTCGTTTCTGAAATTATTGAAAGATGGCTGCATCAAAGGCCAGGCTGAGTACGGGAAAGATCATGAACAAAACGGTGCACATCTTCTCCTCACCCCAAACCGACACCCCGGCCGAACCCGGCAGAAGAGCCCGGTTGCATCGCTGGGCGTTCAGATCTCTGCCAACAGAAAGCAGGACCTTTGAATTCATCCGGATCGTCATACGGATTCTGCTCATTATGGGTGATGAGTTCAAGAAAACACACCTTACCATCAGAGCGTCTTCGCTCACCTACTTAATTCTTCTTTCTCTTGTTCCCATTCTGGCCCTCAGCACCTCGATCTTAAAAGGTCTGGGGAGCGACGAACAGCTTAAACAGGCGGCAATACGACTGATCGATCAACTGGAGCACCCATCCCTTCATGTACAGCAATCGATGCCACGCAGTGCAGACGACATAACCGTTCCAGACCCTGCCGTGTCAGAGACTGATCCTGTACCGATAACAGCTCATCTCCATAGAGCTGTTGACATTGTTTTCAAATACGTTGATCGAACTAACTTTGCCGCTCTGGGTGCTTTTGGAGTACTGGGGCTCATCATCGGGATCCTTTTTGTGCTGGCCTCCATTGAGGAAGCCATGAACGTTATCTGGCATACCCATGCGGGCCGTCCTCTTTCCCGTAAGGTTATGGACTACCTGGCACTGCTAATCCTTCTGCCGCTTTCACTGAATATCGCCCTGGCGGCAGAAGCCGTTCTCGCCAACCAGAGTCTCATGAACAAACTGAATGTTCTTCTGCCCTCGGCCCTGATGTTCACCATCAGCATCAAAATGGCCCCCTTTGTTTTCATCACACTGACCTTGACAACAATGTATCTTTTCTTTCCCCATACAAAGGTCAAAGCGTCGGCTGCGTTTACAGGAGCCTGTTTTGCTGCAGTCTTCTGGTTTACTTTTCAAAAGCTCTATATTTTTCTGCAGATCGGTCTGGCAAATTACAATGCGATCTACGGATCGTTTGCCTCCATTCCCCTCTTTCTGATCTGGTTACACATCGGATGGACCTGCATCCTCCTTGGAGCATCTCTGGCCTATGCGTTGCAGCATCACAGATATTATCACTTTTCCGAAGCAGTCCTTTCACCACAGCGGCAATTACAAATAGCTATCGATATCCTTGAAATTATATATGATCAATTTTCCCGTCGCACCCCCACTTCCCTCTCATATTTGAAAAAAGAACTGCCCCAGATCCGACAAATCGATATTCAGCAGACAGTCACCCGTCTGTTGCATGGAGGTCTGCTTATGCACATTCAAAATAAAGAAGAGAAAGGATCCTTTGTGCCTGCAACCCCGGTAAATGCATTTACGGTCAGTGAAGTCGTCAATCTTATCTTTGGCAGCGATACATCTTATGATTCAACCGGCGGCTTACTTGCTCAGGAGGCCGTACATGCCGCTGCCCAGGCAGTCAATTTTCCATTTGGCAAAAAGGAGGAAACCCGGTAGTTTTACCGACTGTTTCCTTGTCTTTCGCACTTGGTCTCTGAACAGATCTGTATGCAGCAGTCAGAATAACGGATTGTTTCGTGTACCGGACTCATGACGGTATGGTTGTGAGTATATGAGTACCAGCTGCCGGCAACATATTTGCACATATGGTCTTTCCAAGGAAGTCGTTGATTTTTTCCTATTTTGATATATAGTGCTGCCACAAATTGAACTGGTTTATATAATTTTACGGAGGTTACAATGGCTGACGATAAAAAAACAAATGTTTGTCCCACCTGTAACGGTAAAGGGGTCATCGAAGGTGTTTGCGAGACAAGCAGTGAATGGCAGGGCAAAACAGATGACGGTCAGGTTTGCACCCCTGATCAGAAGTGTCCGACATGCAACGGCACAGGGAAAGTTACCGGATAATTACACCTTTCAGACTTTTCCTGCACTCAAAATCAAATCGCGGTAGTCTTCACTATCTTTCCCAGGGGCCGGACACACCAGCCGCGATCCTGTGCCAGTAAAATACAATAGCCGTCCGGTACTTTGCGACACTCTACCGGATGGCTTTTTTTTTCCAACCTCCCGGTGCTGCGGTTGCTCCACCGCAACCCGTGGTTCTTTGATCCCAAGCCGGCCAACAGCTGAAGAGGTTCATCGGCAGCAACCCGGCGGATCCAATATCCGACGCATCGCAACGGAGAACTGTACATCTGCGGGCACTGCCCAGTTGAACGCCTGCCGGCTGTTCTCTGTTCATACGGTTCAGCCAAAGACAGCCAGCCATGATACTGAAGTGTGCAGAGAAATAGAGTGATTGACACTTCCGGGTTATGCACCGATATCCTGACTGAGGATAATATTTCACACTGTAAAAAGTCTCATGCGAACCGGTCGACACGAATCCTGACGTCCGTCACGCGAGAAGAGGATGTGAGGGTTGATTGTCACGGGTTCTATCTTCAGAACAGATGTCTGAAAAATCAGTCCGTTAAATCCTGTACCTCCCGATCCGGAGGGACAGTAAAGATACTGCCCGGCACTGATCCCTGGAATCAACCCTCTGATATGTGATTTGAAACCGGTACTGCCCAGTATACATCTCTCAATTTGGATCTGAATCAGAGAAATTTATGAGCCTCCATATGGAGCACCAAGTCTAACATCCTGTTTGAATACCCCCACTCGTTATCATACCAGCTCATGATTTTTACCGTTGTGCCCAGAACTTTGGTGCAAAGTCCGTCAACAATGGAAGATCGGGGATCCCCCTGAAAATCAATGGAAACCAACGGTTCTTCTGTATATCCCAGATATCGATTCGCAGCATCAGCCAGAGCCTTGTTGACTTCTGAAGCCGTGGTTTCACGTTCCACCTCAATCACAACGTCAACAAGTGAAACATTCGGGGTGGGAACCCGGACCGCCAACCCGTCGAATTTATTTTTAAGCTCTGGAATGACCAAAGATACGGCGGCTGCGGCACCGGTTTTTGTCGGCACCATGGACAGAGCTGCTGCTCTGGCCCGGCGCAGATCCGAATGGGGGAAATCAAGGATCCGCTGATCACCGGTATAGGAGTGTATCGTGGTCATCAGTCCTCGTTTAATCCCAAAATTAGCAAGAATCACCTGCGCAACCGGTGCGAGGCAGTTCGTGGTGCAAGAGGCATTGGACACAACATGGTGCTGTGTAGGGTCATATTCGTCTTCATTCACCCCCATAACAATCGTTTTAACATCTCCCTTGGCCGGAGCTGAAATAATGACCTTGCCGGCTCCGCTGTCAATATGTCCCTTCGCAGATTCCAGGTCACAAAACAAACCGGTACACTCAAGCACGTACTCGGCCCCTAATGTCGCCCAAGGGATCTCACCGGGTTTACGAAAACTGGTGATCGGGATGTTTTTACCGTTCAGGACAATGCTGTTGTCAGCAACGGCTACATCCTGCGAGAATCTCCCCATTACGGAATCATACTTCAACAGATGGGCGATGGTTTTGACATCTGTCAAATCGTTGATGCCGACTATCTCAATATCCTTAAAAACCGAATCTTCGCTCAGAGCACGAAAAATATTCCTGCCAATTCTGCCAAAACCATTGATCCCTACCTTAATAGCCATATCACACTCCCTTTGATAGAATTACTCTGACAAACCATTGTATTGAATAACCGGTATCCATTTTTCTGCTTCACGTACCAT
>JAAYDD010000272.1 GCA_012729435.1 Desulfobulbus sp. | reverse complement strand
CACCGGATTTGGTGGTGTGCATAACCGCTCCGCCCAAAGTCTCTGTCGTAACATCCTCGTGGCAGACTGTTTTCACGACCTTCGGGCCGGTTAAGAACATGTAGGACTGGATTTTGACCTGGATGATAAAGTCCGTCAAGGCCGGTGAGTAGACCGCACCGCCGGCACAGGGGCCGAAAACCCCGGAAATCTGCGGGACAACACCAGAGGCCAATACGTTACGGGTAAAGATCTCGGTGTAACCGGCCAGCGCCTCGATACCTTCCTGGATACGTGCACCACCCGAATCGTTCAAGCCGATGACCGGTATACCATTGCGCATACCCAGATCCATCACCTTACAGATCTTTTCAGCCAGGGTTCCGGAAAGCGATCCCGCCAGTACGGAGAAGTCTTGTGCATAAATGTAAACAGGACGGCCATGAAGTTTTCCATAACCCGTCACAATGCCATCACCCAGAAATTTGATCTTCTCCATGCCGAAGTTATAGCAGCGATGGAGCTTGAACGCATCGTACTCTTCAAAGGTGCCTGGATCGAGGAGGAGTTGAATTCGCTCGCGGGCGGTGTATTTTCCCTTGGCATGGATTTTGTCAATTTTGTCCTGGCCACCCCCCAGTAAGGCTTGGGCCGTCTTCTTCTTTAGTTGCTCTAACTTTTCTCTTGTGCTCATGCTGTCTCCTTGCTGCAGAATCCAATAAAATTCCGTGCCTTATATATGAAGACAACCACTGCCCTGAAGACATTGCAACAGGGCAGTGACTGTATCAGCCTCATCAACCTTTGTATACCTGTTTGCAAAGCTCGCCGAGCTTGCCCAGGTTGGCGCAATGATGTACCCCACTTGCCTTCATTGCTTCGATCTTGGCTTCCGCAGTGCCCTTGCCACCGCTGACGATCGCCCCGGCGTGTCCCATACGGCGGCCAGGAGGAGCAGTCAAACCCGCGATAAAACCGACAACCGGTTTTTTGGTGTTGGCCTTGATCCACTCACAGGCATCCTCTTCTGCATTACCTCCGATCTCTCCGATCATAACAATTGCCTTTGTATCCGGATCCTGCTCAAAAGCCTCCAGACAGTCAAGAAAATTGGTACCATTGATCGGATCACCGCCGATACCGATACAGGTGGTCTGGCCGAAACCAACCTGGGTTAACTGATGAACCGCCTCATAGGTGAGGGTTCCGGAGCGGGATACGACACCCCAGGGACCGCCGGGTTTGTGCATCGGTCCGGGCATAATACCGATCTTGCATTCGCCGGGGGTGATAACGCCCGGGCAGTTCGGTCCGATCAGACGCGTAGAAGTTGTTGCCAGGTAGTTTTTTACCCGCATCATATCAAGTACCGGAACACCTTCAGTAATACAGACCACAAGTTCAATACCGGCGTCTGCCGCCTCCATGATGGCGTCCGCTGCAAAAGGAGGCGGAACAAAAATCATCGAAGCATTACAACCCGTTTTTTCACGTGCTTCTTTCACAGAGTTAAAAACCGGCACATCGTCCATCTTCATGCCGCCCTTGCCGGGAGTTACGCCTGCGACAACGTTGGTTCCATAGGCAATGCAGGACCGAGTATGGAATTGACCTTCCTGACCAGTGATACCCTGTACTACTAATCTGGTGTTTTTATCTACAAAAACGCTCATCGTTTTCCTCTAAGGGTAGAAGTTTTAATGATTCTCTAGGTTGAACAACAAACAGTCAACAATTACCATCCGGCCCTTTTTTCCACCTTCACAAAGAACCATCACTGCAGTTGCCCAACAGTGGGATCAATCTCTGTAAGCTTTTATCAGGCAACAATCTTCGCTACTTTTTCAGCAGCGTCGGCCAAGTCTTTGGCATTGATAAGATCGAGTCCGGATTCGGCCAGGATCTTTCGCCCTTCCTCGACATTTGTCCCTTCCATGCGCACAACAACCGGTACGGAAAGTTTCAGCTTGGTGGCAGCCTGTACAACGCCTTTAGCCAGAATATCACAGCGGAGAATACCTCCGAAGACGTTGATCAGGATACCTTTTACCGCCGGATCTTTTAAAATCAGTCGGAAACCGTTCTCAATTGCCTCTGCATTAGCGCCGCCGCCGACATCAAGGAAGTTAGCCGGTGAAGCACCTGCCAGTTTTACAATATCCATGGTTGCCATGGCCAGGCCGGCACCGTTTACTATGTTACCGACATTACCATCCAGGTTGATATAGTTCAGACCATACTCGGCAGCTTCCGCCTCAACAGGATCTTCCTCGTCGATATCACGCATCTCCTTGATATCAGGATGACGGAACATGGCGTTGCCATCAACATCCATTTTCGCATCCAATGCCAGAATATTGCCTTCAGCTGTAATGATCAACGGGTTGATCTCAACCATTGAGCAGTCATAGGCCACAAACAGATTGTAAAGATTTTTTACAAGTGCACTCATCTGCTTCTGCAGATCTTTTTCAATTTCAAGACCGAAACAGATCTGACGGGCATGAAAAGGCTGAAAACCGGTTATTGGACTTACATGGACAGTTATAATCCGCTCCGGTGTCTTGGCGGCAACCTCTTCGATATCCATTCCACCGTCCTGGCTGCACACGATAGCCACGCTAGCTGTCTCACGATCGGGAATAATGGACAGGTACAGCTCTTTTTTGATATTCAGTCCCTCTTCCACCAACACCTTTCGAACCTTCTTCCCCTGGGCCCCGGTCTGTTTGGTGACAAGGGTCATACCGATTATGGAATCTGCAACCGGTTTTACATCAGCTTTG
>JAAYDD010000271.1 GCA_012729435.1 Desulfobulbus sp. | reverse complement strand
GCCAGGAAGATATTAATCGAGCATGATGACATAGCGGTTATTCTTCTTGATGTGGTGATGGAAACCGATGACGCCGGTCTACAGCTTGTCCGGTATATTCGGGAGGAACTTAACAACCGGATCGTGCGTATCGTTCTCCGCACCGGACAGCCGGGTAAGGCGCCGCCGGCCAAAGTGATCCTGGAGTATGATATTAACGATTACAGGGAAAAGACGGAACTGACCCTTGAACGAATGCTTGTGACCGTCATATCCGCCCTGCGCAGTTACAACTTTATCGTTACCCTTGAAAATAATCGCAAGGGGCTGAGAAAAATCATCGATGCATCAGGAAATATTTTTGAACGGCAATCACTGGAAAAATTAGGGAGCGGGGTATTAGATCAGCTCACCTCGATTCTTCAGCTCCATGAGGATGTGCTTTACAGCCATTCCTCAGGATTAACGGTGTCAAAAATCCAGGGACAGCCGGTGGTACTGGCAGCAACCGGAAAGTTCAGCCAGTATGTTGATCGGCCCATTGGTGAGGTGAAGATTGCCATGATGCAGGGCGCTCTGGATCAGGCTCAGGCTCATCCCCACGGATTCTATTGTGAGAGTGGAAAGTGTGCCTGGTATTTTAAAAGTCAGACCGGCTCAGAAAATTTTCTTTATTTTGAGATTGCCAAAGAGCTGAACGAGGACGATCGTGACCTGCTTGAGTTATTTTTTACCAACGTCTCTCTTGCTTTTGACAACCTCTTTCTCAACAGGGGTATAGAAGAATCACAGAAGGAGATTATCTATCACATGGCTGAAGCCATGGAGTGCCGTTCAGATGAGACGGGCAGTCATGTCCGCCGGGTGGCTGAATATGTACGTTTACTCGCTTTGAAATACGGCCTCAGCGAGGAGGAGGCCGAGATGTATAAACTCGCCTCGACCCTGCATGACCTCGGTAAAATCGGTGTCCCAGATGCTGTTCTTCATAAGCCCGGTCCGCTCACTTCAGAGGAGTATAAAGTTATTCAAACGCACGTGTATCAGGGCCATGAGTTACTGACTTCTTCCCGAAGCCCGATTATTCAGACAGCAGCCCGGATTATTCTTGAACATCATGAACGTTGGGACGGCCAAGGGTATCCGCGAGGCTTGACAGGTGAAGAGATCCATATCAGCGGTCGGATCGTGTCAGTAGCTGATGTCTTCGATGCCCTGTCCAACCGGCGTGTCTATCGTGAGGCGTGGAGTTGGGAGGCAGTGCTCACGTATTTCAGAGAACAGCGCGGCAGGCGTTTTGATCCGAAGCTCGTCGATATACTCCTCGAAAGCACGGATGAGCTTCGTGCCATATGGTTGCAGTACAAGGATGGCAGCGTTGATATCTCCTGAAACTTCCCGTCTTGAGTCAACAGAAATCGTCTTCAGAAACACGTTCTGAGGCATTGTTCTGTTAACCGGCAACGTCGTTGCTTTTTCTTGAATTTCACCGGAGATTTGGGGTAAGAGGTTGCGAACTGCAGGATTGCGCTTCAATATATGCTCAACAGAGAAGAGGGAAAGGGATGGTGAAAATCGGCAGAAATCAACCGTGTCCGTGCGGGTCCGGAAAAAAATATAAACATTGCTGTCTTCTTGCACAGCAGGCAGGCGCTGTAGGTGAACCAACAAACCAGATGAAAGTTTCGCTGTTGGCCACCATCGAAAAG
>JAAYDD010000270.1 GCA_012729435.1 Desulfobulbus sp. | reverse complement strand
CAAGGACGGCCAACGGCCATGTCATAAACCCAGCAAAATTAAATGCTGCAGCTCTCCATCATATCCTCAGGAAGCACGCGTGTCAATAAAAAAATCAATGACCAAAACGCAAACGCAATGCAACCAAAGGAGACGGCTATAATATAAAATGAACCACCACGTGTCAACATTTTTTTTTCATTTAAAATAATCTCAGGGCCGATTCTCGAACTTTTTGAATTTCCTGTGTTCTCCTCAGCACTTTCTGATAAACTCCCGACTGTTCACCTGCTTACAGTCATCCATTCATTTAAGCTCACTTTCTGGAATCGTTCATGTCAGCATCTAAAAACACTCTCCTCAGAGAACTGCCCAATGTTCATGAAAGTATTCAATTCCTGTCCGCCCTAGAGTCTCTGAAAGGCATCCCTTTGAAACGACTGAAATTCTGCACCCGTCTCTATCTCAATGAATTACGACAGACACTGCTTGCAGACCAAGATACGGTCAAAAAACTTTCTGACAAAAAAGGGATTCTTGACGCGTTGGCTCTTTTCATCCAACGTTACCATCGCCCACATTTCAAAAAAGTAATAAACGGCACTGGCATTATTGTCCACACGAACCTCGGCAGGTCTCCTTTACCTGAGTCAGTTCTCGACTGGTTACATGTATTGACTGAAGGGTATTGCAACCTTGAACTCGACCTGGAAACCGGAAAACGCGGATCTCGCTATCAACATGTGGAATCTTTACTTTGTGAACTAACCGGTGCTGAATCAGGTTTGATCGTTAACAATAACGCTGCTGCTGTTTTTCTCACCCTTAATACTCTGGCAAAAGACAAAGAAGTAATTGTTTCCAGGGGACAACTCGTTGAAATAGGCGGATCTTTCCGCATCCCTGACATTATGGATCGCAGCGGAGCTAAACTTGTTGAAATTGGCACGACCAATCGAACACATTATCACGACTATCAGCAAGCCATAACTCCTGAAACAGCGTTACTGCTTCGTGTGCACTGCAGCAATTACCGCATAATCGGCTTTACCTCCGATGTCCCTGCAAGAGAGTTGGCACAACTCGGAAAAGCTCACAACATCCCGGTAATGGAAGATCTGGGTTCAGGATGTTTAATCGATCTGAGTCGGTATGGGCTGGCCAAAGAACCCATCGTCCAGGAGATTGTGGCAAGTGGTGTTGATATTGTTACTTTCAGCGGCGACAAATTACTCGGCGGTCCACAGGCAGGCATCATTATTGGGAAAAAACCGCTGATTGATCAAATCAAAAAAAATCCTTTGAACAGGATGTTGCGCATTGATAAGCTGACATTGGCCGCTTTGGAAGCAGTCCTGCGTTTATATCTTGATGAAGGACGGGTATTCGAGGAACTCCCGACTTTAGAGATGATCGCAACACCGGAAGGATCAGTGCGGGCTCGGGCAGAATATTTTGTTGAGACATACACTGCACAGCTGCAAGATCACTGTCATTTTGACATACTTTCAACATTCTCTCAAGTCGGAGGCGGGGCCGTTCCCGAACAAAATCTACCGAGCTGGGCTGTGACTGTACAACCGATAAATTTACGGATCAGCCAACTTGAGGAAAGATTACGTCACACAGCAGTTCCGGTATTGACACGAATAGAGACGGGAGAGCTGCTGATCGATATGAGGACAGTTGCAGATGAAGAGATGCCGGCTCTTGCTGCCAGTCTTCACTCTGCACTATTGTTGAAACCTTGATGTTTGCTACACTTTTAACTCTCTACTATCACCGCATATTGATATGTTAGCTCTTTCCGACTTCTACATCCTATCCAGTTTCATTGAAAGTGAAGCCGAACGTTTCCTTCCCTTTCCAGCAACCATCTATTTTGCCGGCCCTGACACTGACGGATCTTTACAGCCTCTGCAGGCTGGTGCGATAAATAAAAACAAAGTGCAATCTTACGAACCATCGTCCCCGGTTCTTAATCCATACATGTCGGAAGACAAGATAGTTATCCCGTTGACACTGCCGTCTAAAGAACATGTTGCGCTGATTCTTACTGATGTTGATCCGGAAATACTCAAGAAAATGTCGCCCAGGTGGCTGCAGAACACGGGAGAAGATCTGCTGTCCGCTTT
>JAAYDD010000269.1 GCA_012729435.1 Desulfobulbus sp. | reverse complement strand
CCGCGATGAAATAATGAAGATCATAAGGGAAAAGAATGTTAATTTTTTCCGACTGCAGTTTGTCGATATTTTTGGCGCCATGAAAAATATTGCCATACCGCGCAGCCAAATTGAAAAAGCACTTGACGGCCGGATTATGTTTGACGGCTCTTCCATAGAAGGGTTTGTGCGTATCAACGAATCGGATATGCATCTTAAACCGGACTATAATACTTTTGTCGTCCTTCCCTGGCGGTCAAAAGACGGTCACAATGCTGCCCGGATCATCTGTGACGTGTATAAACCCGATGGTACGCCGTTTGTCGGATGTCCGCGAAACAACCTGAAGCGGGTGCTCGCCGATGCCAGGGCCCTTGGATACACGATGAATGTCGGCACAGAGTGTGAGTTTTTTCTTTTCAGACGTGACGAAAAGGGGTTGGCAACCACCATTACCGATGATGTGACAGGCTACTTCGATGTCGAGCCGGATGATACCGGGATTGACTGCCGTCGTAAGATCATCCAGACTCTGGAGGCAATGGGATTTGAAGTGGAGGCCTCCCACCATGAGGGTGCAGAAGGCCAGCATGAGATCAACTTCAAGTATGCCGACGCACTGACAGCCGCCGACAATACTGTAACGTTCAAATGGGTCGTTCGTTCGATCGCCAGAGACTTTAATCTGCACGCCACCTTCATGCCTAAACCGGTTTTTGGTGTCAATGGTTCCGGGATGCATACAAATCAATCGCTGTTTAACCTTGACGGGAGTAATGCTTTTTTTGATGAGCAGGATCCACTGCAGCTGAGCAGGGTTGCCTATAAGTACATCGCCGGCATACTGAAGCACGCCCGCGGATTTTGTTGTGTCAGCAATCCGCTGGTCAACTCCTATAAGCGTCTGGTGGCCGGTTATGAGGCACCGGTCTATGTGGCCTGGTCTGCCTCGAATCGTTCCGCACTCGTCCGGATTCCAGCTTCTCGCGGCATGGGAACCCGTACCGAGGTCCGGAGTCCTGATCCGACATGCAACCCCTATCTGACCTTTGCAATGATGCTGAACTCAGGACTGGATGGAATCAGAAACGACTTGCCGGTTCCGGAACCCATCAATGCCGATATCTTTGAAATGACTGCCCAGGAAAAGATTGATGCCGGTATCTGCAGTCTTCCGGTCAGCCTCTATGAGGCCATTCAGGAGCTTAAAGCCTGTCCGATTGCAGAAGGCGCTCTTGGCTCGCACATCCTTGAAAAATATATTGAAGGCAAGGAAAAGGAATGGGACAGTTTTCGGACCGCTGTTACTGACTGGGAGTTAACCCGTTATCTGACCCGGTACTGATCTGTTCTGATGCTGTGGCTGTAAACAGGGCGGGATGTTTCTTTGCCCAGTGGTCAGAATTCAGGGGTTGATGTAAGATGTATTTTCTTCGGAAGAACATCTGGTCTTTGTTTGTTCAGTGAGTGAACTTGTCAACAAGGAGACACCATGTATATCGGACAGATTATGCGCACTAATCTGGTTACTGCTTTACCTGAAACGTCGTTGGTTGAAGCCCGCGACCTGATAACAGAACATCGTATTGAACATTTGTTGATTGTCGACAGGCAGGGACTGCTGGTCGGGATTGTTTCTGATCGCGATGTGAAACTCAACTGGGCTTCACCGGCCACTTCACTCAGTATTCATGAGTTGAACTATCTTTTGCAGAAGGTGGAGGTGGGCATGATTATGGTGAAAACCGTCATAACGGTTGCCCCGGACACCACCGTTGAGCGGGCCGCCTTCATCATGCAAACCAACAAGATCAGCTCGCTGCCGGTAATGCAGGGAAGTAAGCTCGTCGGTATAGTCACCCGTACAGATGTTATGGCTGTTCTGCTGCAAGCCATCGGAATGAGTGACGAGAGTGTGCGACTTGGTGTCCTGGTTGATGACCGTCCCGGCCGTCTGGCCGCTGTGACAACCATACTCAAGGAACAGGATATTAACATCCAGAGCTTTTTTTGTTGGCCGGTGCCGCAGTACCCGAATGTCTCGCATCTCGTGATCCGGGTGGACAAGCGGGAAGGGGATAAGGCGGTCACTGCTCTTGAGGCCGAGGGATTTAAAGTGCTTCGCCGTTACGAACAGGATCTGCAGCCTTTTCTTCCCTCAGCCGAACAGTAGCACAGGGCCGGGAATGACTTATTATCCGGGTGAGTGACTTCACCGCCTGAGGTCACTCGTCAATTCAATGAGTTCTTGCTCCAAAAGAGTTTCTTTTTCCAGAAGTGTTTTCGCACATCGTTCCAGTATATCACGATTTTTTTCCAAGATGTCATATGTGTGGGCAAAGGTGTCGTCGATGATTTTACGTACCGAGGCATCAATTCGCTGGGCTGTGCTGTCGCTGATCTGACATCCGTTGACACCATAGCCGTGCTGACCGAGGAGGGAAGGCTGATTTTCTTCGTAGACCACGAAACCGATATCCGGATCCATGCCGTAACGGGTAACCATGTTACGGGCAATGTCCGTGGCCCTGGCAATGTCATCAGAGGCGCCGGTGGAGAGATGGTTGAAGATCAGTTTTTCGGCAGCCCTTCCGCCGAGAAGAACGGCTATTTTATGTTCCAGTTCTTCCCTGGTCATGAGAAAGCGGTCTTCGGTTGGCCGTTGCAGCGTATATCCCAGCGAGCCGATACCCCGGGGGATAATGGAGATTTTGAATACCGGGTCTGTACCGGGTAAGGCCAGCGCCGTGAGGGCATGACCCACCTCATGGTAGGCAACGATTTCCCGTTCTCTAGGATTAAGCAGGCGGTTCTTTTTCTCCAGGCCGGCGATGATACGCTCAATGGCCTGGGTGAAATCATGCATGCTGACCTCTTCAGCCTGCCTGCGCGTTGCCAGCAGGGCCGCTTCATTCACCAGATTGGCAAGATCAGCTCCGGAAAAACCGGTGGTCAGATCCGCCACCTGACCCGGGTCAACGTCTTCGCCCACCCGTATTTTTTTCATATGTACCTTCAGGATGGCAATACGTCCGAGCTTATCAGGGCGATCAACCAGTACTTGACGGTCAAACCGGCCGGCACGGAGCAACGCCGGATCGAGTACCTCGGGACGGTTCGTGGCGGCGAGTAATACCAGTCCGCTGGAGGGGTCAAACCCGTCCAGCTCCACCAGCAGCTGGTTGAGTGTCTGTTCACGCTCGTCATTCCCGCCCAGACCGGCTGCGGTTCGTACCCGCCCCAGAGCATCCAGTTCGTCGATGAAAATAATGGCAGGTGCTGATTTTCGTGCCTGTTCAAAAAGGTCACGAACACGGGCTGCCCCGACACCGACAAACATCTCCACGAACTCCGAGCCGCTGATGGAAAAAAATGGCACTCCCGCCTGACCGGCAACAGCTCTGGCAAGGAGTGTTTTACCGGTACCGGGAGGACCGACAAGCAACACACCCTTCGGCATACGGGCTCCTAACTTGCCGTACTCATCCGGATTTTTCAGGAAATCAACAATTTCCTGCAGTTCAGCCTTGCTTTCATCCACCCCTGCCACATCGTCGAAGGTCACTCCGGTCTGTTGTTCCACGTAAACCTTGGCCTTTGATTTGCCGATGTTCATAAAGCTGCCGCCCATCCCCTGCTTTTCGGCAAATTTCCGCAAGATCAGCATCCATATCCCAAAGAAGATCAGGGCGGGCACAATCCAGGAGAGCAGGGTGGCCAGAAATTTACTCTCATACACCTGGGTGTAGGGGACCTTATACTGTGACAGATGTTCGGCGAGTTCAGGTTCCACACGATTGGCAATGATGGTTTTCTTGCCGTTTTCCGGCTCTTTCAGTTCGCCGACAATAAATTTTTCCCGAATGGTGAGCTCTGCTATCTTGTTCTGCTGGAGTAAATTCTCCAGTTCACTGTAGGGAACCGGAGCGATACTCTGCTGTTCGACCCAGAGTTCATGGATAACCAGAATGCTGATGACAGCAAAGATTGCGAAGATCGCATTGAATTTCTGTTTGTTGTCCATGACGGTCCCCGTACTGTTCAGGTGAATGGTTTAAATAGGCGCACGCAGTCGTGTATGTTCATCCGCACCGGGTGATCTGTGGGTACTGTTCAGAATTTACCGCTCACACCGGGCATACGCCATCTTGTTAAAAGGTTCCTCATTGAAGAGAGGTCTGGATGTGATGAAGAGTTGTTTGTTTTATAATATCAATGATCTTTGAGTCCGGAGCATAAGCCTCCTCAGTGAAGGCGGTTTGAAACCCGGGCAAAGATTCGATTAACACGGACCGAAAACTTTCCGGATCCTGAGGAGCAAGACGTTTTGCTTTGACCGGAAAAACGGCAGATACCTTGACCGATATCTCCCCATCGAGGCGTTTCAGGGCGGTCACCAGAGTACAGCGTCCCTGCCTGTACCTGGAGCGCAGGTGTTGGAATTTTTCTGAACGGGCCACAAATTCATGGATGACAGAGGTGAGAGCGCCGTCCGGTCCGGGGAAAAACTGGTTTCTGGCAAAGACGTTGGCTATGACCAGAGCCAGTTCAGCTGTTTCGATCTGCTGCATGGACTGTTTCGTAAATGTAAAAATCTCCGTTGACTCGGGGACGATCCCTTCCTGTTGTTCTCCGACGATATAAATAAAATGTTTGGGCTGTGATGCTTTCACAGGTTGTTCTCCACGAATTTGTTTACCAGATGCAGGTATGTCACAGACTGGTCTGTTCATACCACATCATGACAGGGGACGAAAGATCACAGCATGCCAGCGAAGAGAAAGGTGCGCGCAACACGAACTTGAAGAAGTCCTGTCCATAATGTCTGTGCAGATGAGATGATGCGAGACAGCGCCGTCTTTCGTTGCATGCTGTTTTGTGTCCTGCAGAGTGACACATGTGGGTCTGCTCATGTCTGTATCAGGGGTTGAGTCACGACCTGTTTGTCGGCGAAGAGTAACAGAAAAGTCTCAGACTGCAAGATCCTCTTGCAATTATGTCGCCTTTGAAACCGCCTGAAGCATAGTTAAGGCAGTACTCTCCGCTCGTCAACCTCGCAGTTGCCGAATCAACCCGTTGCGCTCTAAGCGAAAAGCGGCGAGGTGAGATACTATGAGCTCACAGGCATCTGCGGTGTTATTGGTCGGTAACCGACGGGAATTGCAAGAGATACGGTTCTGTTGAGTTTCTCAGGTAAGGAGTTGTCATGTGAGCCGATTTTTCCATGCAGGTTAGCGGTAAATAGAGTAGGTTCTGTTGCGGTACAAAAGAGTTAGGAGTTGATCGGTACATGAAAGAAGATATTCTGCCGGCCGGAATGGCAGAGCAAAAACACCTGGTCGCCTTTTCAGAATGAGAACAATGAAAGAAGCAAGAACTCCCTATGAAAAGGGAGAACCGGTCCCTTTGCGAACGCTCCTGCCTCAGGTTTATACCGTGAAACAATGGAAGCGTCCATGGCTGGTCGTCCGTCTGACACAGCAGTGGCCGGCTGTTGTCGGGGCGGAGACAGCTCGACTGACTATGCCTGCTTTTTTACGTCGTGATACCTTGTGGATTTATGTGCAGGATTCTTCCTGGATGCATCACCTCCATTTCATAAAAACCGATCTGCTTGCCCGCATAAATCAGTATGCCCCGGAGATGGAGATAACTGACATCCGCTGGCAGTTGAGGTCGGATTGGCCGACCGCACCGGCAGAGCAGTCTCCTTTGCAACCTCAGGCCCTTGACAGTGACCTGGAGCAGAGAATCAGCCGGCTGACTGCAGGCATCGCCGATCAGAAGTGCCGTCAGGCTCTGCAGCGGTTATGGCGGACTTTCGCTGCTGATTCCAGATAAACGGTCTTCGTCCTTTTACCTTTCTGCACTTTTTTGCGATTTATAAGGCAAAGACTTACCGTGTCCGTTACAGGCGAACTTCAAAGAAATTCAGATTACACAATCCGACAGCATGAAACTTGTTGAGTTGATAGGCAATACACCTCTGGTTGAACTCGAAAAACTTAATCCCGCCAGCGGAAAAGTTCAGCTTTTCGGTAAGCTTGAGTCCCGGAACCCCGGTGGTTCAATAAAAGATCGGGTTGCACTTTCCATGGTTGAGGCGGCCGAGAAAAGCGGTGAACTGACACATGATAAAATTCTTCTTGAGGCGACCAGCGGGAACACCGGTATCGGGATGGCAATGGTCTGTGCGGCAAAACAATACCGCTGCCAACTGATCATGCCGGAGTCGGCCTCGATTGAACGCCGTTTGATTATGCAGGCCTATGGGGCTGAGATCATCCTTACTCCGGCCAAAAGAGCAACCGACGGTGCCATTGAAAAAGCCTATGCCCTGGCCCGTGAGCATCCTGAGCGGTACTTTCTTGCCGATCAGTTTAACAACCCGGCTAACTGGCAGGCCCACTATAAAAGTACAGCACCGGAGATCTGGGAGCAAACCGAAGGGCGGGTAACTGACATTATTGTTACCTTGGGAACCTCCGGAACAGCCATGGGCCTGTCAAGATGGTTCCGGGATCATCATCCGGAGGTACGGGTGATAGCGGTAGAACCTTATGCCGGACATAAAATTCAAGGACTCAAGAACATGAAGGAGTCCTATAAACCGGGTATCTTCGATAAAACTTTGCCTCATGCGATTGTCAATATCGCGGATGAAGATGCTTTTCAGACAGTTCGCAGGCTGGCTGCAGAGGAGGGTGTCTTTGCGGGCATGAGCAGTGGCGCAGCCATGTTTGTTGCCCTGGAACGGGCCAGGGAGATCGAAGAAGGATGCATTGTGGCGATCTTGCCCGACGGCGGGGAACGATACCTGAGCACGGCCCTCTTTGTTCAGCAAGAAAAAGCCCCTGCAGATGAGTCACAGTTGAAGATCTTCAACACCCTGACCCGTAAAAAGGAGATTTTCCGGCCGATCAATCCCGAAAAGGTGACTCTGTACGCCTGTGGTCCCACGGCCTTTGAATCACCGCATATCGGTCATGCCCGCCGGTTGATCGTTGCTGATCTGATCAACCGTTATCTGCGATTCTGTGGCTATTCTGTTGATCTGTACATGAACTTCACCGATCTTGATGACAACACCATCAACGGTGCCATTGCAGCCGGTGCTGATTTAAATGAGTTCACCGGCCCCTACATCAGAGAGTTTATGGAGGCAATGGAGGTGTTGAACATCGAAAAGGCGGCCGGGTATCCGCTTGCCTCCGAACACGTCGGAGATATGATCGAGATTGCCCATGATCTCATTCACAAAGGATTTGCCTATGAAAAACTAGGGTCGATTTATTTTGATATATCCAAGTTCAAGTCGTATGGACAGCTCTCCGGTGTTGATCTCAGTAAAATCAAACTCGGTCAGACCGTGGATCTCGATAATTATGAAAAAGACAATCCACGTGATTTTACGCTCTTAAAACGATCCACCCTGGCGGAGTTAAAAAAAGGCATTTTTTATGAGACTGACTGGGGCAATGTCCGCCCAAGTTGGCATATTGAGTGCACTGCCATGTCAACAAGGTATCTGGGCGAGACCCTGGATATTCATACAGCCAGTCAGGATCTGATCTTTCCGCACCATGAGAATGAGATCGCCATCGCCGAGGCGCTCACCGGCAAACCTCTGGCCAACTATTGGATGCACTCCGGACAGCTGCTTAAAGACGGCCGTAAGATGACAGGCGAGGCCGGCAACATCGTCACCCTGCGAGATGTACTGGGCCGGGGATATACCGGCAGGGAGATCAGATTCATGCTCCTCGGAGTACACTACCGCAAGCCGATGCTGTTCTCTTTTAAACGGCTGAATGCTGCCCGGACAGCACTTAGACGGATTGATGAGTATACCCGCAAACTCATGTGCCTGCCCGCCGGTTTACCCCATCCGGAAATTGCCAGTTCAGTCTCTGAGCTCGAACGGTGTTTCACTGAAGCTATGAACGATGACCTCAACATTTCCGGAGCAATTGGTGCCCTGTTCAACTTTATAAAGGCAACGAATCCTGCTGTGCAGGCGAGCCAGCTCGACCGTGAGCAGAAGAACGATATACTGGATGTGTTACGGATGATAAACACAGTTCTCGGTGTACTTCGTCTGGAGCAGTGTCCTCTCACCCCGGAGATTGACCGGTTGATCCGACAGCGTGAGCGGGCGCGGCAAATCAAGGACTGGACAGCCGCGGACTCTGTTCGTGAGGAGTTGCTGCGGAAGGGCGTCACAGTGCATGATACGGCCGCCGGGCCGATCTGGGAACAGACTGATGACGAGGCGCATTGAATGCAAAAAGGTACTCGTCTGTGTTTGCAATATACTTGCATCCATATTTATTCCTCGGTAGATTAGCACGAAATTACTGCGCCAGTAGCTCAGCTGGATAGAGCAACGGCCTTCTAAGCCGTGGGTCAGGGGTTCGAATCCCTTCTGGCGTGCCAGTGTATACAGCCACCTAGCAGCTCCTGCCGGGTGGCTTTTTTTTTGCTGATACCGGGTGATGAAAGATGACAGCGGCGTCTGAACTGATGATGGCGACGTCTTATACAAAAAGGAAGAGCCGGGAAAAGCAAAAGACTGGTTGAGCCCGGTCGCGATCAGATACCATGGAATACGAGGAGTAAAGACGTCTGTAACTTTGGTCTCACTGTCTGGAGGCAGTATGCGCCTTGCCGGGAGGGCGGAGCGGGCACAGCAGCTGAGACCGGTTCTTATGCGACTGATCGAAGAGTTTCTGGTTCTATTGTGGTGCGACCGCGCTTGACCTGAACTGTGGCCGGCAGGTTATTTTATGGCTTTGATTTGTACAGACGGCTCCGGGATGTACTCAAAAAAAAGCACCTGGCAGATCGTGCCAGGTGCTTGAGCGTGTGGTGGGCCGTTAGGGATTCGAACCCCAGGCCAATTGATTAAGAGTCAACTGCTCTACCAGCTGAGCTAACGGCCCCAGTTCACTGCAGACTGTAGGAATGATCGGAGCTGAACTCCGTCTGCAGCAGCTTTTCTAGCATACCATTGCCTTGTCGTCAAGAAAGAAGAGTGAAGAGAAGATCTCTTCACCTGCCGGAATGCCATGAAAGGAAGAGACAGACCGAAGCACCTTATGCCGGGATGAAGAATATCCTTGACTTTGTGATGAGTTGCCCTAATTTCAGTCTATTGACTAATCTTTAGCAAACGGAGACAAGTATACCCCATGGTCACAGCAGAGCCTGCGTCTGCCCCTCCGACATCTTCGGAAGAGGAGCCTCCTGGTAAGTCACTTTTTGAGAGAATAAAATCTGCCCTCGGCTTTCGTGGTGCCCCTGACACCACTGAAGAACTTGAGCTGGAGATCCAGGAGCTGCTTGAGGAGGGTGAAGAACAGGGCCTGATCACCCTGCATGAAGAGCAGCTCATCAACTCCATCTTTGAGCTGCGTGAAACGATCGCCTCGGAGATCATGACTCCGTCGGCGGAGATGGTCTGCGCTGAACTCAATACCTCGATCCCGGAGCTGATCCGCCTGATTACCGAGGAAGGGTACACCCGTATCCCGATTTATCAGGGCACCCCTGATCACATCATCGGTATTCTCCACGCCAAGGATCTTCTCAGCATCTGTGCCCGGGGTGCTGACACTCAGGTCGATCTGCAGGAATTTCTGAATCCTGCCACCTTTATCCCCGAATCAAAACCGATTCCGGAACTCTTGCGCGAATTTCAATCAAAGAAAATTCATCTGGCGATCGTGGTTGACGAGTTTGACAGTGTTCGCGGATTGATCACCCTTGAGGATGTACTTGAGGAGATCGTTGGTGAAATTATCGATGAACACGACGACGAAGAAAATGAGCTGCGTGTTGTTGACGAGCGGGCGGTGATTGTCGACGCTAAAATCGATATTGAAGAGGTTGAAAATCATTTTCAACTGACTCTTCCGGAAGGGCCCTACGAGTCAGTGGGCGGTTTTATAATCCACCGATTGGGAAAAGTGCCGCCGTCCGGCGCTGTTGTTCAGGAAGGTGGTCTGACCTTCAAAGTGCTCGGGGTTGACCCGCGACGCATCAAGAGTGTTCGGATTGTTCGAAACCAAGACATCCAGCCGCAAAGCTGAACTTCAGCCGAACCTTCTGCTGGCAGCCGTTCTCTCCGCCGGTTTGTCAGCACTGGCCATGCCCGGAAAGATCGGGTGGTGGCCACTGCTGTTTTTTGCCCTGGTTCCCCTTCTCCGGCTCTGCCTCAACACCCGTCCCCTGCGTAGTGCAGCCGGCGGGTTTCTTTTCGGTGTAACCTATCATCTTGCACTGCTCTACTGGATTTTAATTGTCCTCGGACAGTATGGCGGCTTGTCTCTTTGGGTGAGCGTGCCGGCTCTTGTGCTCCTCGCCTCATATATGGCCGTCTATTCCGCGATCTTTTGCGGACTGCTCAGTATGCTGGCCGGCCGCGCGCAGGTTCAAGGACGGTCTGCGGTTGTCTTCGTGTGGATCGCGCCGCTGCTTTGGGTTGGCCTTGATTATCTGCGTTCCGTTCTTTTTACCGGTTTCCCGTGGATGGATCTCGGTTACGGTCTGTTTGACCAGCCATGGCTGATTCAGGTCGCAGACCTGGGCGGTCATCATCTGGTCACGTTTTTTCTTGTGCTGGTCAATGGTCTGGTGGTCACCGTCCTGGATTGGCAACGGGACAGAAGGCAGCACTGTCAGGGAACCGGTCGCCGGCTGTTACTGCCGGCCGGAGTTCTCCTTATCGCCGCGCTTGGCTACTCACTGGTTCGCTATCAGACTGTTGCAGCGACAATCAGTCACTCGCTTCAGGCCAGAGTGGCGGTGGTGCAGGGGAATATCGATCAGGCGGTGAAATGGTCGCCGTCCGTCAAAGCGGAAACGGTTGGTACCTACCTGCGACTGTCACAACAGGCACTGGACAAGGGTGCTGTGCAGCTGATCATCTGGCCGGAAACCGCCCTGCCGTTTTATCCGCAGCGTGATGAGCTCATCAGCAAGATAATCGAGTTCACCACAGCCGCCGATACATGGCTGTTTACCGGGGCGCCGATGTACTCGGTATCAGCTGAAAAGGACGGAAAGGAGATGATCCGGTATTACAACGGATCCATCCTCATCGGGCCGGAAGGAAAGGTTGGCGGCGAGTATCATAAACAGCATCTTGTTCCGTTCGGTGAATATGTTCCCCTGCGTCAGTATCTGCCTTTTCTCGAACCTCTTGTGGTCAGTATCGGCGATTTTTCCGCGGGCACGGTCTCCAGGCCTCTGCCGCTTGGTCCGATGTGGCTCGGAGTGCTCATCTGTTATGAGTCGATCTTTCCGGACATCGCTGCAAAGACCGTCAGAGAGGGGGCGAACATGCTGGTCAACCTCACCAATGATGCCTGGTACGGCCGGTCGAGCGCACCGTATCAGTCCATGGCCATGGCTGTATTTCGTGCCGTGGAAAACAGGCGTTCTCTGATCCGGGCGGCAAATACCGGTATCAGCGGTTTTGTGGATCCCGCCGGCCGCATCATGGCTCAGACCGGAATCTTTGCAGAGGCGGCAGAGACCGCGGATGTGCCGTTGGTGAATCTGCAGACTGTGTTCACCCGGGGAGGTTCATTCTTCGGCCTGATCTGTGCTCTTCTCGTACCGTTTTTCCTGTTCCTCAACCGCTTCAGAGCCCGCCGTTAGAGTCCTCTGCTGATACCGGCTATGTACACCGGGGTGCAGAGTTTCTTCCTTGAGACTTAAACCGTTTCTGTTTAATATATCTCCTCTCTAAAAAAGGAGACGGCGAACGTCCATGTCCGCCGATTGCCCCGAATCCAACAGGAAAACGTTTGTGTTTTTATTAAATGAGGTAAGCAATGGTTGATGTAACCGAATCAGCAGAGTCAAAACAACTGATCGACACTCTTAAGGACAAGATGCTTGTGCTCAAGGAGCATCTTTGACTTGGACGGCAAACGCGAACAGGTTGAACTGCTGGAACGCCAGACAGTCAGTCCCGGTTTCTGGGACAATCAGTCTGAAGCCAAGCGGGTTCAGCGTCAGCTCGGTGAACTCCAGGATCTGATCGAAGTATGGGATAAAAATTATACTGATCTTGATGAAACCGGAATGCTGCTTGAGATGGCCCTTGAAGAAGGTGATGAGGAAACCTACAGAGAGGTGGTGACCAGCCTGGGTGATCTCCGTCATCGCATTGATCTGGTCGAGTTGGAATGCATGTTCTCCGGTGAACATGACGGAAACAACGCCATGCTCACCATCCATGCCGGCGCCGGGGGAACGGAGGCCCAGGACTGGGTCGGCATTCTGCTTCGCATGTACTTGCGCTGGGCGGAGGATAAGGGATTCAAATCTGATATCCTTGACTACCAGTCAGGTGAGGAGGCCGGTGTCAAGAGCGTCACCATTATGGTAAAGGGGAAAAATGCGTACGGTTATCTCCGCTCTGAGGTCGGCATCCATCGGCTGGTGCGCATCTCTCCCTTTGACTCCAGCGGCCGGCGGCACACCTCCTTTGCCTCTGTGATGGTTATGCCTGAACTGGATGACGATGTTGACATTGAGATCAACGACAAGGACATCCGGATCGATACCTACCGTGCCAGCGGTTCAGGGGGGCAGCATGTCAATAAAACCGATTCCGCCATCCGGATCACCCATTTCCCGACGGGAATTGTGGTTCAGTGTCAGAGTGAACGGAGCCAGCACAGTAACAAGGCAACGGCCATGAAGATGCTGACAGCACGACTGTACGAACGGGAAAGGGAGGAAAAACAGCGTGCCCAGGAAAATCTCCAGGGCGATAAAAAGGATATCGCCTGGGGGAGCCAGATACGTTCCTATGTGCTCCAGCCCTACCGGCTTATCAAGGATCACCGGACCAATACCGAGGACGGCAATGTTGATGCCGTTCTTGATGGACGGTTGGATCCCTTTATCAAGGCATATCTGCTTTGGCAGCATCACTGAGGACAGCAGTGGTGAACGCCAGGCACAGCACTATCCGGCTGGAGCAGGAGGAGGTGGAGCGAAAGACCCTGTCACCCTTTGCCTGTCTGAGCAGCCGGTCGAGGGGACGGATGAGGCCGGAGGAGCCCTGCGACCTCCGGACCGCCTTCCAGCGTGATCGAGACAGACTTATTCACTCCAAAACCTTCCGGAGATTAAAGCACAAAACCCAGGTTTTCCTGGCACCGGCCGGTGATCATTACCGCACCCGTCTGACCCATGTGCTGGAAGTTTCACAGATTGCCAGAACAATGGCGGTCTGTCTTCGACTGAACGAGTATCTGACCGAGGCCATTGCCCTCGGTCACGACCTCGGTCATACGCCCTTCGGTCATGCGGGAGAATACAGCCTGAATCTCCTACATCCCAGGGGATTCAAACATTTTCGTCAAAGCCTGCGTATTGTTGATTTCCTGGAAAACGACGGCTGCGGTCTCAATCTGTCCTGGGAGGTGCGTAACGGTATCCTCAAACACTCCAAGGGGTATGGTGAGATCCTGCCTGATGATACAACGGAACTGCCGGCTACTCTGGAAGGACAGCTGGTCCGTGTTGCCGATATCATGGCCTATGTCAATCATGATATGGACGATGCCCTGCGTGGCGGAATGATTCACAGTGATGACCT
>JAAYDD010000268.1 GCA_012729435.1 Desulfobulbus sp. | reverse complement strand
GGAATCTTATGGCTTCTGGATGGTATCCGATTGAACAACCGCCTGTATGGTGCAGCCTATATGGATACCATCAGCGTGCATATGATTGATCGTATTGAGATCCTCTTTGGCGGTGAAGGTCTCTTCTATGGGACCAACGCCACCTCCGGCGTGGTAAACGTCATTACAAAAAAACCGACCAGGGAGCGTTCCGGAGAGATAGGAGTCTCGTACGGCTCAGATAACATGGCAGCTGTGAATGGCTATGCCAGTGAACAGGTGGGCGACAACCGTTTTTTGGTGTTTGGGAGCTATGAGAACTGGGACGGATACGGACCATTTACAGATCGGGTTTACAGAGCGTACGGGAACACTGAGCGGCGCGACAGGGGGTATGATCGAACCAATGTGGGAGCAAAGTACCTTCGGGAGTTTGGTGACGACAAGGCAGCCAAGACGCTGGAGTTTCATGTGCAGCGAAATACCGGGGAGTTTGATTTTGCCTACCCCAACTTCCGCAGTGCTGTCAACGATCGTACCGAACATATCTTAACCGCCAAATGGGATCATGATATCACTGATAACTTCAGCTACTACATAAAGGCCTACTACCATAACTGGTGGACCGACTATACCCGTGTCAACCTTGACGGCTCCTACCGGAACAATGCCGACGAGTGGGGGTATCAGGACTGGGGGTACAACATCCTCACCAGCTATCATTTTGACCGCGGTGATGAGCTGCTGGTCGGGTTTGACTACCAGAATTACTATGGACGGGATGATGTACTGATAATACGGCCGGAACATGAGGAGGTGTATGCGGGTTTTGCCCAGTTCAGACCCTACTTCTCATTCTGGCCGGACTGGAAAATGGCCTTCGGACTGCGGTACAATCATCTTAAAAACAACGATTCCACAATCTGGAACATCAGTTCCAGAATGCCTTTCTGGGAAAACCAGCTCTTCCTCAGAGCGAACCTCGGCACCTCATTCATATTGCCGACCGCAGAACACCTGTATGCAGATGAACCGGATGAACAGGGCAATCCTGATCTGAAGCCGCAAAGCAGTTTTGCCGCCAACGTCGGATTCGGGGGTGACTGGAGAAAAGGCGGCTTTGAACTGACCGGCTTCCGGGAAGAGGTGAAGGACATGATCGGCCTTGACGCAGACAATGTCTTCCAGAATATGCCGGGGAAAACCAAGATACACGGCTACACTGTGACCGGAACGTTGAGGCCGCTTGATCGTCTGTCACTCACGGCCTCCTATACATGGCAAAGAGCCGAGCGCAACGGAGACAAGGAAAAACGAAATAACATCCCTGAGGATTTTGCAAGTTTCGGGATACAGTGGACAGATATGCTGTTTGACCGGCCTGTGGGTATCGGGGTTTTTGGTCGCTATACAGGTTCTATTCCGGCCTATTCCACGAGTTCGGATCCGCAGACATATGGCAAATACTGGCTGGCCGATGTCAGCATGTATGCCATGGTGACCGAAAACAGCCGGCTCAGCCTCTATCTGGCAAATATCTTTGACAAACGGTATGCAGTGACTCTGGGGCGGGCAAGCGATGCTGACGGCACGTTCTATTACGAAAACCCGCTGGGTAATCCGTTCAGTGCGACCCTGACCTTTACCTACAGTTTTTAGTGTTGTTTTGGAGATCAGGAACACCGACGGTAGGCGGTTGTCTTCCGGCAAGCACTGCCCTGTGATCAGAGCCGGTACACGAGGTGATCATCTGCACGTTGCCCGGATCCGGCACGCCGGACAGATGATATCCGGACCCTTTGTGCAACTGCTGGTTGGACTGGCCTTACTGAGTCTCGTTACCGGCCGGTTTTTGTGGGCGGAGACGGTTGTCGTCCAGAATTTCGATTACTCCGGCAGACAAAACACCCTTACTTTTACCGCAGTGCCTGCCAGGGTCATAACCACCAACGGTGCGACAACCGAACTGATGCTGCGCCTCGGGCTGTCCGGGCATCTGGTCGGGACAGCCTATCTGGATAATCCAGTGTTAGAGGATGTGCGGACGTCCTATGACCGGATACCTGTGCTTTCTCCCCGTTATCCGAACAAAGAAACCGTACTGGCCCGGGAGCCTGATCTGCTCTTTGGCTGGCGTTCAACTTTTGGTCCCCATGCGCTTGGTGATGTGTATTACTGGAACAAACTCGGCGTAAAGACCTTTATCAGTCGCAATACCGTCCTCACCCCGCAGAAGATAGCTCATTTTTATAATGACCTTAGAGATATCGGTCAGATTTTCAACATTCAGGACCGGGTGGAGAGTTTTATTGCAGAGACTGAAGAAGGGATCAGGCTGATCAGAGAACAACTCCCCCCGATGGACGAACGACCCAGGGTACTTATCGCCGAGTTTGCCAGTCATGGCCGTTTCAGGGCGTATGCCGAGCATACGCTGGCCGGTGAGATGCTCACCATCGCCGGAGGTCGTAACGCCTTTCCCAAAGAGGGCATATACTCTCTCGAACACCTCATCCATGTTGATCCGGATGTTATTGTCTTTACCTACATGCTCCAGGATCAGAAGTCTGTTGAACTTCAACTGTCTGAAATAAAAGAACATCCGATATTACGAAAAATGCGGGTTGTGGAAAGTAACCGTGTGTACAGTCTGCCGCTGGCAGAGGTGTACAGTGCCGGAGTACGTATCCCCATTGGCATACAACGGCTTGCCGCCTATCTCTATCCGGAGAAATTTCAGTGTGAGCATCCCTAGCAACTCCACATATGCATCGCGGGCGGAAAATCTGAACGTCACTGCGCTGGTCTGTCTTTTCTGTCTGCTGATATTCAGCCTTGTCTTCAGTCTTTTTTACGGTTCAGTATCCATTGGGATCAGAGAGGTGTTCACACTTCTGTTCGACAGTGAGAGCTCTTCATTACGACGGG
>JAAYDD010000267.1 GCA_012729435.1 Desulfobulbus sp. | reverse complement strand
CCGGATGAGGTGGTCACCGTGGCAACGATCATGGATGAAGAGGGTTTTTTTCTCGAAGCCGTCACCGGTGTTGACTGGCCTGACCGACAACAACTTGAAGTGGTGTACGATTATAACCGGCTGGGCGGTGAACATTGCCGTGTCATGGTAAGAACATTTCTCCCCCGCAATGAACCGGTTGTACCAACCATATCCACTGTTTTTCCTGCAGCTGACTGGCATGAGCGGGAAACCTACGATTTTTACGGGATACAATTTAAGGATCATCCAAATCTGATCCGAATTCTCCTTCCTGAAGATGCTGATTTTCATCCACTCCTCAAGGATTATACCCCATGAGCATCCCTCTCCATCTGCGTTCGGATGAAGTTTTTGTTCTCAATCTCGGGCCACAGCATCCTGCAACCCATGGTGTCCTTCGGGTAAAGCTCACTATGGATGGTGAGTATATTGTCAAGGCGGAACCGGTGCTGGGTTACATTCACCGCATGCATGAAAAGATGGCGGAAGGCGGCACTTTTGCTCAGTTCATGCCAAACACCGCCCGTATGGATTATCTGCATGCGCTGGCCTTCAATCATGGATGGGCTCTGGTTGTTGAAAAAGCGGCCGGGATTGAGGTTCCTGAACGTGCTGAGTACATCAGAGTTATCACAGTTGAGCTCAACCGTATAGCCAGTCATCTCTTATGGTGGGCGGCATTTCTTCTGGATCTGGGAGGCTTTACACCATTACTTTATGCCTTTGATGATCGTGAGAAAATTCTTGATCTGCTTGAGCGCATCACTGGTTCACGTCTGACGTACTGTTACATGCGTTTTGGCGGAGTCTTAAACGACATTGATGATGAGTTCATCACCGGCACCCGTGAGTTCATTAAACGCCTTCGCAGTCGTCTGCCAAGACAGTACCATGATCTGGTCACACACAATATTATTCTTATCAAACGAATCAAAGATATCGGTTTTGTCTCAGCTGAGCAGTGTCGCCGCTACGGTGCGACAGGACCAGTGGCACGCGGCTCAGGTATCAGTTACGATGTCCGCAAGAACGAGCCCTACTCGGTTTATCCGGAATTTGATTTTGAGGTTCCTGTTTTCTCCGAAGGCGACTCCATGGCGCGTTATATGGTGCGCATGCATGAAATTGAACAGTCGATGCGCATCATTGAACAGGCGCTTGATAAACTGCCTTCCGGTCCGGTAATGGGCAAGGCGCCAAAACTGTTGAAGCCCGATGCAGGCTACTATTTCTCGGCCGTTGAAACCGCCAGGGGGTTGCTTGGTCACCGGTTAGTTTGCGATGGTGATAAAAATCCGTACAAACTGAAACTGCGTTCACCAACCTTTTCGAACCTGAGTCTGTTCGGTGAAGTGGCTGAAGGCATGCTGCTCGCAGACGCGTTGGCCTTCATGGGGAGTCTCGACCTGGTTATTCCCGAAATAGACCGCTGATCGACGGAGGAGTCATTGATGGAAACAAGTATATGGCGAGCCCTCCTCTATCTGGTGGGTGTCATGGTCTTTGCCGGACTCAATGCGGCCTATCTCGGCTGGTGTGAAAGAAAGGGCGCCGGCCGGATTCAGCGTCGTATCGGCCCCTGCGAGGTGGGGTATGCAGGTCTGCTCCAGCCGATAGCCGATGGAGTGAAGCTGCTCAGCAAGCAGCTTCTGGTTCCTCGCGGCGTTGACCACATCATTTTTCGCACTACACCGGTCATGGCTATGATACCGGCCATGACTTCGATGGTGGCAATACCTTTTTCAGCCAATATTCAGGCACGGGCAGTCGAACTGTCCGTTCTTCTCCTCTTTGCTTTAGCGTCAATCGGAATGATGGCGATTCTCCTGGGTGGTTGGGCTTCCGGCAACAAGTATGCAATCATCTCCTCAGCACGCGCCGTCTCACAGAACCTCGCTTACGAAATCCCCATGCTCGTGACAGTCATTACGGTGGTGTTACTCACCGGTTCCCTTGAACTGAAGGAAATCGCACTTAAACAACAGGGCGGATTTTGGCACTGGAACGTTTTCCGTCTTGAAAATGGTCATTTTCTAACCATGTGGATTTCGTTTATCATCTTTTTCATCTGCTCTGTTGCGGAGACGAACCGAGCCCCGTTTGATATGGCTGAAGCGGAAAGCGAACTGGTTGCCGGATACATGACCGAATACAGCTCCATGGGATTCGGTCTTTTCATGATGGGCGAGTATCTCAACATCGTGGTTGGTGCTTGCCTTACGACCACTCTTTTCCTTGGCGGTTGGGATTGCCCCTTTGGTCTGACACCGGGTGTCTGGTGGTTTCTTCTGAAAATCTATATCCTCATCTTCACGTTTATCTGGATTCGCTGGACGTATCCACGCACGCAAATTTATAGATTGCTGAATCTTTCCTGGAAAATTTTGATTCCTTTTTCTTTTGCGAATCTTTTGATTACAGCCGCTTTGATTAAGGTGTTTTGACGATGAACCAATATTGGACTGATATCATCCATGGCGGTAAAAGTCTTCTTACCGGACTCGCCATAACTGCACGGGAGTTTTTCAGCCCGGTGGTTACGGAACAGTATCCATACGAAGTGCCGACGATGACACCGTTGTTTCGCGGACATACTGAGTTGATCGGTAACGAGGAAACCGGCCTGCCGAACTGCGTTGTCTGCGGGGCCTGTCCGAGAGCCTGCCCGTCTAACTGTATCACGCTTGAAGGGAAAAAGGCGGAAAACGGGAAAGGAAGGGTGCTGACCCGATACATCCTTGATTTCAGCAAGTGCAGCCTCTGTGGCCTGTGCGTTGAAAGTTGCAAGTTCAATGCACTTCGTTTTTCCAAGGACTACAATCTGGTCAGCTTCAACAAAGACGATTTTGTATATATGGATCTGATAAAAAGATTGGAGGATCAGAACAGATGCAAGAAATAATCTGTCAGGCCGAAGCTCCCACCAGTCTTTTTTCCGCAGAAGCCGCGGTCGGATTGATCTTTCTGGTTGCCCTGTTTCTCGTTGTTGCAGGTGCCATTGTAGCGGTGGCGAGCGGGGGAAGGGTTCGCTCGATGCGTCTGGTCCGTGCGATTGCCGGCCTGGCTGTCTGTTTCTCCGGGCTTGCCATAGTGTATTACTACCTGCTCAGCCCCTTTTTGGCGATGATGCAACTGTTGATCTATGTCGGTGCCGTATCGGTTCTTATCGCCTTTGGAATCATGATGGCTACTCCGGATGCCAGCAAACTTTCAGGAATGAAAAATCCTGCTCTCCTGGCCGGTCCCCTTGCCCTTGGTGTGGGTGGAGTACTGTTTGCAGGATTGACAGTTCTTGTCGCCAAAACCCAGTGGCAGCCCTGGCCGCGCCAGGGAACAGGAGATATTGAGGCAATCGGTCTGTCTCTTCTCACAACCCATGGCATGGTCTTTGAGCTCATTTCCATTGTACTGTTAATGGCCATCATAGGTGCTTTGGTACTGGCGCGAAGGGGAAGGAGTTGATCTATGTTTCT
>JAAYDD010000266.1 GCA_012729435.1 Desulfobulbus sp. | reverse complement strand
TTATTGCGGCCCGTCAGGCAGGCTTTGACAACCTGAGCTTTGATCTCATGTACGGCCTGCCACGGCAGACCGCAGCGAGCTGGCGGAAAACGCTGGATCTTGCCCTGAATTTTCAGCCAAAGCACCTCTCAATGTATGAGCTGACACTGGAGGAGGGGACCCCCATAGCCCGCCAGGCACAAGCCGATTCCCGGTTCCTTCCGCCGGAAGAGGAGGTGTTGACAATGATGGCTGTCACAGAGGCGGCGATTGCCGGAACTGCACTGCAGCGCTACGAGATCTCCAATTATGCCGAACCCGGATACCAGTGCCGGCATAATGTGAATTACTGGCACAATGGTTTTTATGTGGGGTTGGGGCCTGGTGCGGTCAGTGCGTTTAACGGGGCGAGACGAACCGCGGTGACGGATCTGGATAGGTTTTGCCGCTGTACGGCTCTCGACCTGCCGGTGTGGGAGGATGTTGAGAGACTGGATCGTGAAGCGGCTTTTCGTGAGACTGTCGTTGTTGGCCTGCGCCTGTTGAGAGGAGTGTCTGTCACTGTTCTTATAAACCGTTTTGGACTTGATCCCGTCACGTACTATGGTCCGGTTTTGGATCGGCTTGTGGAGCAGGGGCTGGTGCAGTTTCAGCAGGATCGGCTCTGTTTGACTTCTAAAGGGCTGCCGGTGGCAAACCGGGTGATGGTCGAACTGGTCTAGACTTGACGGCTGACTTTGGGGATGGTACCACCGTTTTAAAACGGCTTGGTCTGACTGTTGTGCGTACCGGCAATGAGGGAGGGTAATATGGAGTGCACTTTAACCGTCTTGTGTGAGAATTCCGTCGCTTTTCCTCACGGACTCATTGGTGAGCATGGCTGGGCAGTTCATGTCGATAACGGAACCCATCGTCTGCTGCTTGATACCGGGCAAGGGTTGGGTCTGGTAAACAACAGCCGGGTCATGGGTGTCGATCTTTCCCGATTGGATGCCATTGTTATCAGCCACGGTCATTATGACCATACCAGCGGACTTCCGGAGGCACTTGTGGCCTGCGGAGGAACAGATGTCTACATCCATCCGGATGCCTTTGTGGACCGCTACTGGTGCAAGGACGGTGAGTGCCGGGAAATCGGTATTCGGTATAAACAGGGCTATCTTGAGTCGTTGGGGGCCCGTTTCAAGCCGGTGGTCCGGTTTACTGAGATTTTTCCCCGCATGTATCTGACCGGTGAAGTGCCCAGGGTCAGCGATTTTGAACCTCCCGACAGAACCATGAGGCTGCCGGCTGACGATGGTTCCTGGCAGCAGGATGCACTGAAAGACGATCTGTCGTTAATAGTTGATACGGACAGGGGATTGACTGTGGTGCTCGGCTGTGCCCATGTCGGATTAATCAACATCCTGAATCATGTCGCTGCTCATCTCCCCGATAGGCCCATTCACATGATCATCGGTGGTACGCATCTGGGGTTTGCCGATCAGCGACAGTTTGACGCTACAGTGGCGGCGCTTGACCGGTTTGGAATCCAGGAACTCGGTGCTTCCCACTGCACCGGTCTGGCCAACTGCGCCCGGCTGCAGCAGAAGTTTGGCGATCGTTTCTTTTTTGCCGCTGCCGGAACCCGCTGGAAATGCTGATGGGCAAGGGTTCGCTGTAACCCGGTGTGCTCTTCACGGCCGGCGGCAGCGATACGCAACCGCGGGCACATCTCACGGCAACTCTACGCATCATCGGTCTTGCCTTTGTTGAAGCGGCAGAGTAAAAATACTTCCTGAACAGTGAACAGTACGTTGCGGCTTCTGTCAGAAGAGTTGCGGCAGAATGGTTCTCTGGAGAAGAACGTCTGTCTGTCGGTCCGGTCAGCGGCAATAGCCGGCTGGTCTTCATATGTTTTTTCATCCAAATAAGGAGTACGATTATGACAGCTTTTGTGTATCAGGACCCCTTTCCTCTCGGTAAAGATGAGACGAAATATCGTCTGTTGGAAGGTTCAAGCAAATATGTGTCAACTGACACCTTCAACGGTCAGGAGGTTCTGAAAGTTGACCCGGAAGGTTTGAAAGTGCTGGCCAATCAGGCCATGCGTGAGGTCTCGTTTCGTCTGCGTCCGGCTCACAATGAGCAGGTCGCCAAAATTTTTGCTGATCCTGAATCCTCACGTAACGACAAGGAAGTGGCCTATGCCATGCTGCGCAATGCCGAGGTTGCTGCCGACTATGTGCTGCCGTTTTGTCAGGATACCGGAACAGCCTGTGTTGTGGCTAAAAAAGGACAGAACGTCTGGACCGGATGTGACGATGCGGAGATGATCTCTGCAGGTATTTTTACCACCTACACGGAAGAAAACCTCCGGTATTCCCAAAACGCACCCCTCAACATGTACGATGAGGTCAACACCAAGACGAACCTGCCGGCACAGATTGACATCTACGCCACCCAGGGGAATGAGTACAATTTTCTTTTTCTCGCCAAGGGTGGAGGTTCGGCGAACAAGACCTTCCTCTATCAGGAAACGAAGGCTCTTCTTAATCCCGGCACTTTAAAGGCATTTCTGGTGGATAAGATGAAGACACTCGGCACGGCCGCCTGCCCGCCCTACCATATTGCCTTTGTTATTGGCGGTACCTCGGCGGAGACCTGTCTGAAGATGGTCAAATTGGCCTCGGCCAAGTACCTCGACAGTTTACCGACCAGCGGTAACGAGTTGGGTCGAGCTTTCCGTGATGTGGAATTGGAACAGGAGCTGTTGGCGGAAGCACAGAAGCTCGGTTTGGGTGCACAGTTTGGCGGTAAGTATTTTGCCCACGATATTCGTGTCATCCGTCTGACCCGACACGGAGCTTCCTGTCCTGTGGGTATGGGTGTTTCCTGCTCTGCCGACCGGAATATCAAGGCCAAAATCAATAAGGAAGGCCTCTGGCTTGAGCAGATGGATGACAACCCCGGCCGTTTGATTCCGGCTGAATACCGGGATCGGAAAGGTGGTCATCAGGTGAAGATTGATCTCAACCAACCGATTAAAGACGTGTTGGCCGAGCTGACCAAGTATCCGGTGGCAACCGCACTTTCACTTACAGGAACCATCATCGTCGGCCGTGACATTGCCCATGCCAAGTGGAAGGAGCTGCTCGATGCCGGTAAACCGCTGCCTGATTACCTCAAGAATCATCCGGTTTACTATGCAGGCCCTGCCAAGACTCCTCCCGGCAAGCCGTCCGGCTCCTTCGGCCCGACCACAGCCGGTCGTATGGATTCGTATGTCGATCTCCTGCAAAGTCATGGCGGCTCGCTGATCATGATTGCGAAGGGCAACCGTTCACAGCAGGTTACTGATGCATGCAAGAAGCACGGAGGCTTTTACCTCGGTTCCATCGGAGGCCCTGCCGCACTTCTGGC
>JAAYDD010000265.1 GCA_012729435.1 Desulfobulbus sp. | reverse complement strand
CCAACGCTGCGGATAGACTGATGTAAGGGCGGTGCAACTCTCTATGTCTTCAGTCATCCGGTTCAGGGCTTCATCGATATCTGAACCATAGCGCAGGTGGGCAGGAGTCGGTTTTTTGCCGTCCTTGATTGTGGCAAGCACCGCATCAAGCAGCTCATCAACCCCTTTGCCGCTGCGGGCGACAATGGGCACGATCCGGACACCGAGACGGTTTCCCAGCTCCTGGGCATTGATCGTGATTCCTCTTTTTTCGGCCACGTCAATCATGTTGAGAGCAATGACCATGGGGACACCCAGTTCAAGAAACTGGGTGCTCAGATATAGATTTCTCTCCAGATTGGAGGCGTCAACCACATCAATGACCACATCGGGTTTGTCGTTGATCAGAAAATCGCGGGCAACAAGCTCTTCGATGGAGTAGGCAGTCAGTGAATAGGTGCCTGGTAAGTCGACTACCCGGAGACCATGACCGTTGTGAAGAAGACACCCCTCTTTTTGCTCGACAGTGATCCCGGGATAGTTGCTGACGTGCTGCCGGGCGCCGGTAAGGTAATTGAAGAGGGTGGTCTTGCCGGCATTGGGATTACCGGCTAGGGCGATGGTGAAGGCTGTATTCATAAGAGATTTGTATTCATTGATGTGTGTAAGGGTATCCGTGCAGACATCACAACGGTTTCTGGCCGACAGCAAAGTTTCACTGCCGGGTACATGAAGCGGAAGCTTTTAATCCGCACTGGGAAACGACGATGAATGCCGATGCCCGGTTTATGGCTTGTCTGCAGGAGGTGTTAATTTTTCCGGTGGTAGACAGGAGCTGCTCTGTGCACATCCTGAACAGCTGCAACCGCAGGAGATAGTGTCGGGTCGGCGGACAGATTTCCACAGCCGACGCGCGAGGAAAAAACAGGCAACGGCAACGGCCGCGACGACAAATAGCTTTTGCATGACACATACCTCTAATCAGGTTATTGAATTCTCCGGTCTGTGTGAAGCTCAGCTTTTGCTGAGATCCCATACCCGGTCCGGCCGGTACTGTTTTACCTCAAACAGGAGTCACGAGAATTGAGGAGGCTGCCAACGCGTCCAGACTGACAGTCCCGCCGTTAATCTTAACCATACATTGCTGCCCGCCACCCTTGCAGAGCAGCTCCAACTCTGATCCGGGTAAAACGCCCAGGTTGGCCATTCTGGCACAGGTTTTCCGGTCCCCGTTAACTGAACAGACACGTATGCGGCGATGACAGCAGGATTCGGTAAGCGGCATGCCTGTTTTGTCTTTGTTTCGATGACATCTTTTTTTCCATCGACAAAGGTCTCCCAGTTCATTTAGCAATACACAGGAGAATCCGTTCGTTTGTTTATTGCTCATAGCTTGCGTACCGTGCGGCGTATAACCAGTGATCAGATCAACAGTAGGCTTGGTTTTTCTTGTTTACCGAAAAATAACAGCGTACAGATTGAATGCAGAGTTTTAGGTACACCAAACATTAGGCATTGTCAACAGCTTTGGCCAGGTGAAAATGGAGAGTGATTGTTTTTTTACAGACAGTAAGAGGAAGAAGATAGGTAATAGATTCTTCTATTACAGAGTGGTACCAGCTTGAGGTGATTGGGGCGGACGGTATGAACCGTCATGCACCTAGAGTGTTACTTCAACATCTATGTAGTCGGCTTCGTTGTTTCTCAGTGTCAGGGTCCCATCCATGACCCGCAGTGCGACCGGATCATTCAGCGGTGCCCGTTGTTTGACTGTAATTTTTGTTCCGGGAACAAGTCCCATT
>JAAYDD010000264.1 GCA_012729435.1 Desulfobulbus sp. | reverse complement strand
GGGCTGCCTTCCGGCACTCATACAACTGTTGAGGTTCTACCGCAAAAAACAGTGGAACGCCAGCTGTTTTTCACTGTTTGCAGTTTTTCTTTTATGACGCTGACTGAGGTGTCAGCGTCTTCATGTTGTCTGTTTAAGCAGCGGATGTCCCATATCCTCCCGCAACTTGACATACCGCTGAGCAACCAGCCGGACAACATGACGTATCCTTCCGATATATCGTGTACGTTCGGAAACGCTGATGGCCTGGCGGGCATCAAGGAGATTGAAGGTGTGGGAACATTTCAGACAGTAATCATAGCTGGGCAGAATCAGATTTTTCTCAGCCAGTCTCAAAGCCTCACGCTCGTACGTATCAAAGGCGATCATCAGATCGGGAACACTTGCCTCTTCGAAGTTAAAGATCGAGTACTCCTTCTCCGCCTGATGAAAGATCTCTCCATAGGAGACTTCCCTGTTCCAGGCGATATCATAGACGGAGTCCACCCGCTGGAGGTACATGGCTATCCGTTCGAGTCCGTAGGTAATCTCAACTGTTATGGGTTTCAGGTCAATGGAACCGGCCTGCTGAAAGTAGGTGAACTGGGTAATCTCCATCCCGTCCAGCCAGACTTCCCAGCCCAGTCCCCAGGCTCCGAGGGTCGGTGATTCCCAGTCATCCTCAACAAAGCGGATATCATGCTCAAGGAGATTGAGACCGAACCTCTCAAGACTCTCAAGAAACATCTCCTGGATATTGGCCGGTGATGGTTTTATGACCACCTGATACTGGTAATAGTGCTGCAACCGGTTGGGATTTTCACCGTACCGACCGTCCGTCGGGCGCCGCGACGGTTGAACATAAGCCGCCTTCCAGGGTTCCGGCCCCAGGGCACGGAGTGTGGTGGCCGGATGAAAGGTTCCTGCGCCCACTTCCATATCATAGGGCTGCATGACAACACAGCCAACGGAGGCCCAGTAGCTGTTCAAGGTCGCAATGATATCCTGAAAATACATGATAAATTCTTTCCAGTATTGATTGTTGGTGGATCGTGGCTACAAGTATGCGGCAATCTACCACAGCCTGAAGCACGGGTAAATGAATTTATCGGTATCGGGTCGAAGGTACACAGGGCAAGCCTTGTCAGGAGTCTTTCATGGAACCGCAATTCTTGCGCATCCGCGGGGCACGGATGCACAATCTGAAAAACATCTCCGTCGATTTACCGCGCAACAAACTGATCGTCTTCACCGGTCTGTCCGGTTCAGGAAAATCAACACTCGCCTTTGACACCCTCTATGCGGAAGGGCAAAGGCGCTATGTCGAATCACTCTCCACCTATGCCAGACAGTTTCTCGGCCAGATGGATAAACCCGATGTTGATCTGCTGGAAGGACTGTCCCCGGCCGTATCCATCGAGCAGAAGACGACAAGCAAAAATCCGCGCTCCACCGTCGGTACAGTCACCGAAATCTACGACCACCTTCGTCTGCTCTTTGCCAGAGCCGGCCAACCCCACTGTCCGCAGTGCGGACAGCCGATCCGATCACAGTCGGTCCAGGATATCCTTGAAGCTCTGCTGAATCGGCCGGAGGGAGAAAAGCTGATACTCCTGGCGCCGGTCATCAAACACAAAAAAGGTCTGCACGAACAGGTACTGCAGCGCCTGCGCAAAGAAGGTTTTGTCCGGGCAAGGGTGGACGGTGAAATCCGCTCCTTGAGCGAGGAGATCGTTCTTGATAAAAACAGGTATCATTACATCGAGGCCGTGGTGGACCGGCTTGTCATCAAGCCGTCGATCCGCAGGCGACTCGACGAGTCGGTGAGCACCGCTCTCAAGCTGAGCGGCGGCGTGCTCCTGGCTTTTTTTCCTGATCGTGATGAGGAGGTACTCTTCAGCGAGTCGGCAGCCTGTCATCAGTGCGGCATCTCTGTCCCCGAACTCTCCACGCAACTCTTTTCGTTTAACAATCCCCAGGGCGCCTGTCCGGTATGCAGCGGTCTGGGGATCAACCAGTTCATCGACGAACATCTCATAGTTCCGGACCCGGCGCTCTCTCTGCCTGACGGTGCGATTGCCCCCTGGAGCCGCCGCCGGCTCTCCACCCAGTCCCACCAATGGATTGAAGCGTTTGCCCGCCATTACCACTTCGATCCGGACACTCCTTTTGCCGAGCTGCCGGTGAAGGCCAGAAAGGGGCTGCTGCAGGGGACAGGCAGGGAAAAACTGGAGTTCATTCATACCCGGGGCCGCCGTACCCTGGTCTCACAGATCGCCTTTGAAGGAATCGTTCCCCGGCTCAACCGGTTGTTTCGCGAAACCACATCCAACCGTTTACGCGATGAGATCGAGGAATTCATGACTGAACAGAACTGCCCGGCCTGTCAGGGGGCGCGCCTGAAACCTGAGGCCCTGGCCGTACGGGTCGGCCCTTGGTCAATTATTGAACTGTGCCGTATGGCCATTGAACAACTGGTGGTGGAGTTACAGACACTTACCTTTGAACCGCGTCAGACGGTCATTGCCGCCCCGATTCTTAAAGAAATCCGGGAACGCCTCTCCTTTCTCCTTGGTGTCGGCCTTGGATACCTGTCACTGGACCGGAAGGCCGGAACCCTTTCCGGAGGTGAGGCGCAACGTATCCGGCTGGCCTCGCAGATCGGCTCAGGTCTGGCCGGTGTTCTGTACATTCTCGACGAACCGAGTATCGGACTCCATCAGCGGGACAACAACAAGCTTATCAAAACCCTGATCAATCTCAGAGATCTCGGCAACACCGTTATCGTGGTCGAACACGACTCCGACACCATTGCCAATGCCGATCATGTGCTTGATATCGGCCCGGGTGCCGGTGTTCACGGTGGTGAGATCCTCTACTCCGGCCCGGTTGCCGGCTTGCTCGACTGTGACGACTCTCAGACCGGCGGTTATCTTTCCGGCCGTTTAAGGATCGAGGTACCGTTAAAACGCCGGCCGGCAACAGAACGGGTTATTGAGGTGCGCGGCGCCACGACGAACAACCTCAAACAACTCTCTGTCAGTTTCCCGCTCGGGTTAATGACCTGTGTCACCGGAGTATCAGGTTCCGGTAAGAGCTCTCTTGTGATCGAAACACTGTTTCGCGAGGCAGAACGGTACTTTTCCGATAAAAAGGGGTATCTTCGCTCTCCCCATGTTCTGCACGGTTTAGAGCAGCTTGACAAGGTGATTGACATAGACCAGAGCCCCATCGGGCGCACCCCGCGTTCAAATCCGGCCACCTACACCGGAGTGATGACCCCGATACGTGAACTCCTCGCCCGCCTGCCCGAATCCCGCGCCCGCGGCTACAAACCCGGCCGTTTCAGCTTCAACCTCAAGGGCGGCAGATGCGAGGCATGCGAGGGCGACGGTGTTCTCCGGATTGCCATGCACTTTCTCCCCGATATCTATGTGACCTGTGAACGCTGCCAGGGGAAACGGTACAACCAGGAAACGCTCGATATTCGCTACAAGGGAAAGAACATCGCCGAAATTCTGCAGATGACCGTGGAAGAGGCGCTTGAGTTCTTTCAGAACGTCCCTCCCATTGCCGGACGTCTGCAGACCATTGCGGATGTTGGCCTGGGTTACCTTTCCCTGGGACAAAGCTCGGTGACCCTGTCAGGCGGTGAGGCACAACGGGTCAAACTGGCAAAAGAACTGAGCCGCCGCTCCACGGGTCAGACACTCTACATCCTTGACGAACCGACTACCGGTCTCCATCCGGCGGATATCCAGTACCTCCTGCGAGTACTTGACCGGCTTGTCAGCAGCGGTAACACTGTGGTTGTCATCGAGCACAACCTTGATGTGATCAAAACAGCGGATTACGTGATTGACATCGGTCCCGAGGGCGGCAGCGGCGGCGGACAGGTTGTCGCCACCGGCACCCCGGAGGCTGTTGCCCGTATTCCAGGTTCTTACACCGGTGTCTTTCTGAAACAGTTTCTGAACAACGATTAAAGGTTTTTTCATTGTCTTTCCAAACTGTCGCCTGTTAGGATGGTCGGCAGATTTTTAACCCGAACCGGCGACCAGCATACCGGCGCCGATTTTTATTGACTTCTACATCAAGGACATACCATGTCAGATCAAACACCTGAGCAGCAGGAAATTCCGATTTTTCGCATGCAGAAGATGTACATCAAAGATTTTTCCTTTGAGAGTCCCAACAGCCCCAAAGTCTTCCTGGCCCGGAATCAGGACCCGAAGGTGGACTTCAACCTGCAGTTGAAAAATCAGAAACTCGACGATGACCACAGCGAAGTCTCCATTGCCATCACCGCGAAGGTACTGGACAAAAACAACGATGACTCAGTCATGTTCATCGTGGAAATCGAACATGCTGCTGTTTTTCTGATGAAAAACATTCCCGAGGAACATCACGACCGGGTACTGGCGGTTGACTGCCCGCTCATGCTTTTTCCCTTTACCAGGCAGATTGTCTGTCAGGCGGCTGTGGACGGCGGATTTATGCCGTTCCTGATGGAACCCATCAACTTCATCGCCCTTTACGACAATGCCCAGCAACAGAAGAAAGATGCATAACTGACCGACCACCTTTTCAGACCGAAAGCAGGCAAAAAGGACAACGGAGCTCCGGCGTCCTTTTTGCCGTGCAACAGGATGAGGACAACAAGTAAGAACAAATAACTGTTGAGCATCTTCCGCTGCAGTTTTTTCTCTGGAAGAATTCAGATTTCGGCTGGGGCGGCACTGATACCGGAGCAGCAAGTCAACCATAAACCGGCATATCTGATGCCACTGATGCAGGGAGCACACCATGCTGTATGCGACAGAATACGAATCCCCGCTTGGAACAGTCACGCTGGTCAGTGACGGTGACTCTCTGGTCGGTGTCTGGTTCCACGGTCAGAAGTTCTTTGCCGCCACAGTTCAGAACAAGGTCCTGACTCCGTCGGACCCGCCTGTCTTTACTCTGGTCAAGCAGTGGCTGGACAGGTACTTTGCCGGAGAAAAACCGGCAATCCCGGAACTGCCCCTGTCCCCCGGGGGAAGTGCTTTCAGAACAGCGGTCTGGGATATGCTGTGTGAAATTCCGTACGGAGAGGTAACCACCTATGGTGCCATTGCCAGAAAAATGGCAGCCAAGCTGAACCGGGAGAAGATGTCTGCCCAGGCAGTGGGTGGAGCTGTAGGTCACAACCCCATCTCCATCATCATCCCCTGTCACCGGGTCGTGGGTTCAGACGGCAGCCTGACAGGTTATGCCAGCGGCCTCAGCAACAAGATACAACTCCTCAATCATGAGGGTGTTGACACCTCCCGGTTTTTCATCCCCAAAAAGGGTACGGCTCTGTAGCACCGATGATCTTTCAATACGGAGAGCGGGAAACAGCCTATCTCAGAAAAAGAGACCTGGCCCTGGCCAGGGTCATTGACGAAGTGGGACCGGTGAAACGAGAGGTCATACCTGATCTGTTCACTGCACTTATCCATGCGATCATCGGTCAGCAGATCTCCACCAAGGCGCATAAAACCGTCTGGAACCGTGCCCAAACCATGTTTGCACCAATAACACCGGAACACATCGCCTCTCTTTCAGTCGACACGCTGCAGACCTGTGGTATTTCCACGAGAAAAGCGGTCTATATCCACGAAATGGCCGCAACCGTCCTGAACGGCGATCTTGACCTGAACGAACTGCATGGCCTGGATGATGACACAGTGTGCAAACGTCTGTGCACAATCCGGGGTATCGGTGTCTGGACGGCAGAGATGCTCATGACCTTTTCCTTGCAGCGTATGGACATCCTGAGCCGGGGCGATCTGGCCATCCAGCGCGGACTCAGGATGCTCTATCGCCACCGGACCATCACCCCCGCCCTCTTTACCAGGTACAGAAGACGATACTCCCCCTACTCCACCGTGGCCAGTCTCTACCTCTGGGCCCTGGCAGGAGGCGCCTGCACCGGGTACACCGACCCTGCTCCGAAAAAAACATCAAAATCCTGAACAACAGCAGTCAATCAAGAAGTTAAAGAGAAAAAACCATGATTTTTGTCCTGTTTGAGGTCACTGTTAAAAAAGAGGGAATGCACCGGTACCTCACCCTGGCGGCAGCTCTGAAAAAGGAACTCGAACAGGCCAGAGGGTTTATCCGGTCTGAACGGTTCCAGAGTCTGACCAACGAGCGCAAGCTGCTCAGCCTTTCTGTCTGGGAAAGCGAACAGGCGGTGGAAGAGTGGCGCAACACCATGAATCACCGCATGAGCCAGCAGCAGGGCCGGAAATCCCTGTTTGACAGCTACACACTGACCGTCACAACAAAGATCAGATCCTATACAAAACATGACCGGACAGAGGCGCCACAGGACTCAGAAGAGTTCTTTGCCGGGTCTTCTTTTGACTGATCGGGCGAAAAGTCACAGCAACGGCTGCAGGATCGGCAGATACCTGTCTGCTCTGCGGCAAACATATCCGCACCTGTTGCACGAAAGCGGGCACCCCGGTTATATATGCCTGCCCGGTGCAGAACAGAACGCTCCGACCGAAGTGCTGCTGACGTGACTTCTGTTTTAACCCGTCCGGTCCGGTTGACCCAGAACAGGAATGGCGTTGCTTTCTGCCCGGCCGGCACCGGTCGCAGTCGGTTGTCAGCCGCTTTTTTTTGATCTCAACCCTCTCCAAGGAGTCCCCCATGTCGCACGTTCTCATCATCGGCGCCGGCGGCGTCGGCAGTGTTGTTGTCCACAAGTGTGCCCAGGTTCCGGAGGTCTTCTCCCGTATCACCCTGGCGAGTCGAACCGTGTCCAAATGTGAGGACATCGCCCGATCCGTCAAACAGCGTACCGGTGTTTCTGTTGCCGTCGAACAGGTGGATGCCGACGATGTGCCGGCAACAGTTTCTCTCATCAAACGGGTCAAACCCGATCTGGTACTGAACGTTGCCCTGCCTTATCAGGATCTGCCGCTGATGGACGCCTGTCTGGAAACCGGTGTAGATTACCTTGATACCGCCAATTACGAGCCGCCGGACGTGGCCAGATTCGAGTACAAATGGCAGTGGGCCTATCGGGACCGCTTTGCCCAAAAAAACATCATGGCTCTCCTTGGCTCCGGTTTTGACCCGGGCGTGACCAACGTGTTCACTGCCTGGGCGGCAAAACATCACTTTGATGAGATCAGCCAGCTCGACATCATCGACTGCAACGCCGGAGACCACGGACAGGCCTTTGCGACCAACTTCAACCCGGAGATCAACATCCGGGAAATCACCCAGCGCGGACGATACTTTGAGCACGGAGAATGGGTGGAAACCGATCCTCTGTCCTGGTCCATGACCTTTGATTTTCCTGAAGGCATCGGTCCGAAAAAATGCTATCTCATGTTTCACGAGGAACTTGAATCCCTGGTACAAAATATCAGAGGATTGAAGCGGGCACGATTCTGGATGACCTTTTCCGACCAGTATCTCACCCACCTGCGGGTGCTGGAGAATGTTGGCATGACCAGGATCGATCCGGTGCTGTTTCAGGGGCGGGAAATCGTACCCATTCAATTTTTAAAGGCTGTTCTCCCCGAGCCGGCCTCGCTCGGACCACTGACCAGGGGCCGCACGTGCATCGGCTGTCTCATGAAAGGTTTAAAAGACGGCAAAGAAAAAACGCTTTACATCTACAACATCTGCAGCCATGAAGAGGCCTACCGCGAAGTCGGCTCACAGGCGATCAGCTACACCACCGGCGTGCCGGCAATGATCGGAGCCAAGATGATGCTGCAGGGGTTGTGGAAACGGCCCGGGGTCTGGAACATGGAAGAGTTCGATCCAGACCCTTTTATGCATGACCTCAATATCCATGGTCTTCCCTGGACCGCGGTCGAACTGTGAGCGTCACCGGTTCTCACCGATACAACGGCCGACTCGCCTGCCGATTTGATCCCGCCGGGGTCACCACGCCGGCCTTTGTGGTTGATGAGGGACTGCTGGCCGACAACCTTGCCATCCTGGCCCGGGTCAAGGAGCAGACCGGCTGCAGGATCCTGCTGGCATTGAAGTGTTTTGCCATGTTCAGCGTCTTTCCTCTTCTCCGACAGGTGTTGGACGGTGTGTGCTGCAGCTCACCGCATGAGGCCAGACTCGGACGGGAAGAGTTCGGCCGCGAGGTCCACACCTTTGCCGCGGCCTACTCTCCAGATGATATCAGGCAGCTCGCTGTCATCTCAGACCACCTTGTCTTCAACTCCTTTGCCCAGTGGCAACAGTATGGCGGACCGGCTGCCGCAAGAGCAAAGGCTGCCGGTCGTGATCTGGCCTTCGGTCTGCGGATCAATCCGGAACATTCCGAAGGAACCACACCTCTGTACGATCCCTGCGCACCTGGGTCACGGCTCGGTATCCGGCGGGTTGACTTCCGCACCGACCTGCTCGACGGCATCAGCGGCCTCCACTGGCACAATCTCTGTGAACAGGATGCTGACTGCCTGCAGCGTACCGTTGCCGCGGTTGAACACCGCTTTGGCGATATCATCCCCCGTATGACCTACGTCAACTTCGGCGGCGGTCATCATGTCACCCGCCCCGGCTATCAGCTTGCCCTGCTCATCGATACGATCAATGATTTTCAAAAACGCTGGAATGTGCAGGTCTATCTTGAACCCGGCGAGGCGGTTGCACTCAATGCCGGCTACCTGGTGACCACCGTGCTCGATGTGGTGCAGGCTGATCTGCCGGTCGCCATCATCGACGCATCAGTACCCGCACATATGCCCGATGTGCTCGAGATGCCGTACCGGCCGCACATCATCGGCTCCGCTGAGCCCGGCAAAAAGACATGGACCTGCCGAGTCGGCGGACTCTCATGCCTGGCGGGCGATGTTGCCGGAGAGTACTCCTTTGATCAGCCGCTGACTCCGGGGTCACGGGTGGTGTTCACCGATATGGCCATCTACACCATGGTCAAGACAAACACCTTCAACGGCGTGCAGCTGCCCTCCATACTCCGTTATCAACCGGATAAGGACCGGCTTCATCTCGTCCGCCGGTTCAGCTATGAGGACTTCAGAAGCCGGCTCAGTTAACATGCTGGAGTTCCCCGGTGCAAGACCGCCGCAAGTCAGCCGGCCACCGTACAAAATGTTGACAGAACGATGCCGGGTGAATAGGGTAGCCCGCATCTCTTCAGGCAAGTCCCTCGCCGGATCAACACCCCCATAAGGAGCCCGCCATGACCGACATGCTCTATACCCCGAAAAGTGAGGTTGACAATCGCATCGCAGCCTTCCAGACCTCTCTGGATCAGCTGAAAATCGATGGTGCCCTGATCATGCACCACACCAACCTCTTCTATCTCAGCGGCACCTCCCAGTCGGCTCATCTGTTTGTTCCCCGCTCCGGCAGGCCGCTGCTCATGGTCCGCAAAAGCTTTGAACGTGCCCGCCAGGAATCGACCATTGAGGACATTATCGAGATCAAAAGTCTGAAGATGATTCCCGGAATCCTGGAAGATCGGGGTTATGCCTCTGCCGATGTGGGCCTGGAACTCGATGTTATCCCCTACAACACCTGGCAGTTCTACACAAAAATTTTCAACCGCAGCACCTTTACCGATATTTCCGAACCTCTGAAACGTATACGGACCATCAAGTCTGCATACGAGATCGGCCTCTTGCAGAAAGCCTGCGAGATCCTTGACGAAGTCTTTGCAGATGTGCCGTCCTGGCTGCGTGAAGGAATGACTGAAATCGAACTGGCAAGCCTGTTTGAGGCAGGCATGCGGCGCCGCGGTTACGGAGGCTGTTCCAAAATGCGGGCCTTTAATCAGGATTTTTTTCTCGGTAATGTGACCAGCGGTGCCAGTGGGGCCGTACCGACTTATTTTGACGGTCCGGTGGGCGGCCCCGGTCTGACTCCGGCCAACAATCCCCACGGTGCGGGCTGGAAGGTCATCCGCCGTAATGAAATTGTCTACATCGACTACACCTGCGTCATCAACGGCTATACCGGTGATGCGGCGCGCATGTTCGTCATCGGTGATGTCGCCGGTCACTTGCGCCAGGCGCACACCGTCAGTCTTGCCATTCAGGCTGAACTCGTCGACATGATCAAACCCGGAGTCATCTGTGAAGACGTGTATGCCCGATCGACTGAACTGGCTGAACAGGCAGGCCTGGCGGATCACTTCATGGGAATCGGGAACAGCCGCGTCCGTTTTATCGGCCATGGCCTCGGCCTTGAACTGGATGAATATCCGATCTTTGCAAAAGGTGTAAAAATGCCTCTGGCAGAAGGCATGACCTTTGCGATCGAACCGAAATTCGTCTTTGCCGATGGCGCCATCGGTGCTGAAAATACCTATGTTCTCCGACACAACGGCCCGCAGGTGTTAACACATGCGCCGGAAAGCATCATCTGCGTCTGAACGGAACTGCCGGTACGGTCATAGCGATAAAAAATATACCCGCCCTTTACGGCCGTACACTCAAGGAGAAGAGACTGCGTCTCAAGGCTGCACGGTTTTTACCGTATCCGGCGGCAAGCCCTGTCCGGCAAGCTTTTTTTCTTGACTCCACCGGGGATTTCCGGCAGCTTGTTTATAGATTCATATCTCCTTTCATGGGTTGGATTTCCTCTGCAGAACGGTCACTTTTGTGAACAATTTTTTTAGATTACAGACAAAAAATACCGGGTCATCCCGGTCTGTATCTCACAGAAGCGAAGAGACGGTCAGTACTCCTCCGGCAATGCAGGGCGATATTGGTGTCATTGCCCTGGAGAACGTCTTTCAATTCTTTGACCTTGCGGCTCTTACAGGTAAACTCGAAATCGAGTCGCCCACCGACTGCGGCGTCTTTTACTTTCGTAACGGAGCCCTTATTCACGGTCTCCTTCATATCAACCAGCGCAAGATCGGCCAGCTCCTGCTCGAAGCGCAGGTCATTACTCAGGAACAGCTGGACGAGTGCCTGCAGCTGCACGAACAGTCCCCCAACCGCCAGCGCATAGGACAGCTTCTGATTGAGAAAGGATATGTCAAACCCGGGTGGCTGGACAAGTCTCTGCTGATCCAGGTTAAAGAAGCCTTCTATGCCACCCTCTCCTGGCAGGAGGGCAGCTTTCGCTTCTATCCCAATCAGCTACCGGATAAAGATGCCACACAATTTTACACCCGTATCGACCATCTTCTTCTCGAAGGCATGATGGCCATAGACGAACATGCTGCTCCCGATATCGATGATGATGAATGAGCAGATCCCAAAAATAGACGTTTTAACTGTCTTATACCTGTAAAACACCCGTTCTTCGCATGTTTTTCATCACTTTCTGTTCGATTATCTGATGTTCCTGTAGTATAGAGCTATCACTTTTTCCTGTCTGCTCCGGCAACGGCTGTTCGGGAAGCATCCCCACCGATCGAAACGCCAACCGGTGCATGCATACGCGGTTATCACGACAGCGCCGACAATGCCCCAGAATACCAAAACGCATAGCGCGTTGTTTTCATTCGAATCCTGTACTGATGACGGAGGATGCACAGATCCAATGGAACAAGACGCCATCTTTGAGCGACTGCTGCACATCATCACCAATTACCGGCAACAACGGACCACCGACTGTTTTGTCGACTACCTGGAACCCGACGAACTTCGGCAACGGCTCCGGCTTGACGAGGATCGCGGTCACGGTGACTGGGAGGCTCTGTTCACCTGGGTCGAATCCTACCTGGCATACGCTGTGAAAACCACGCACCCCGGCTATGTCAACCGTATGTGGGCCGGTGCAAACCTTCCTTCAGTTATCGGAGATATCATCGTTGCCTGCACGAACACCTCGGCCTGCACGTATGAGACGGCTCCGGTATCCACCCTGATGGAAAAGTACATGCTTGCCACCATGCTCAAACTCGTGGGTTTTGAGCAGGGTTGCGGCCAGATGACCACCGGTTCCAGCAACGCCAACATGATTGCCATGATGGCCGCCCGCAACACCGCAATTGCGGATATCAAAAACAGAGGGTTATTCGCTCAGCCGCCGTTGTATGCGTTTGTCAACGCGGACGCCCACTACTCCATGGATCGGGCTGCCAACATCCTCGGCATCGGCACCGATCATCTCCGCAAGATCGCCGTGGATGAGCACGGTCGCATGGACACGGCTTTCCTGGAAGAGCAGCTGGCCGATGTTCAGGCCCGGGGAGGGGTGCCTTTTTTTGTTGCCGCCACGGCCGGAACCACGGTCCGCGGTTCGTATGACCGTATCGAACCTCTACTGGCCCTCCGTGAGCAGTACGGTTTCTGGCTGCACGTCGACGGTGCCTGGGGCGGAGCAGTGATCTTCAGCGAAGAACTCCGCAGGCGGTTTCTGCCGCATCTTGAAGACGCGGACTCGTTCACTCTTGACTTTCATAAAATGCTGGGCACAGCACTGATGTGCAACGTTCTGCTGTTTAATCGACACCAGGATATGCTCCGCAGCGTGTGCAGCGCCGGTGACGAAAGCTACATCTTTCATGGCGGTGAAAACGGCGAGGTCCGTGATCTCGGTACCCTGTCCCTGCAGTGCGGCCGCCGTGTCGACAGTCTGAAATGGTTTCTTGACTGGAAGTTTTACGGCCGGGAAGGCTTTGCCGAACGCGTTGAACATTACCTTGAACTCTGTCAATATGCGGAAGAACAGATCACAAGGTTGCCGGAACTTGAAATGGTGGTTCCCAGGGAATCGTTCAACGTCTGTTTTCGCTTCTGTCCGCCAAAGGGCATTGCACCGGCTCTGTTCAACCAGCAACTGCGCGAACGGATGCACCTCAGCAAACGGGCCCTGGTTGGTACCGGTTTTGTCAACGGCGAGCTTGTGCTCCGGCTCCTGATCACTAACATCAATGTCGACAAACCTGAAATCGATCGATTCCTTGCCGCTGTGATCGAAATCGGACAAGAACTCCTGCAGCAGAAAACCGGTCTCCGGAACGAGGATACAATGAGGCGGTCATGACAGACAATGAGTATGGGATGACCCAGAAAGAGGCTGCTGATTTTCTTGATGTTTCAATTAAATCCATCAGTCGGTACCGTAAGCGCGGGCTTCCTTTCAAGATGATTCTTAACCCGGCAACCGGCAAACAGGAAGTCCGTTTTCGTGCATCGGATCTCGAAAAATGGAGCGACGGCCGCCGGCTGATGGCCACCTATGCCCGGGATGCAGAGACAACCGGTCCGTCCAGATCCGTCAGCAGTGAAAGAACCGTCTCCTCGCCGGTCACTGTACAGGACAATTATCTTGATGAGCTCCTGCAGGCCTATAAGCATCAGATCGAACTGCTTCGAGACCAGCTCGAAGACATGCGTGAGCAGCTGGCACGACGCGACCGGCAGATTGACGATCTGATGCGGATGATGGTCGGCCTGCAGCTGGAGTACAAACCCATGCCTCCCGCACCGGATGATCAGCCTCGGAGCAGCCGTTTCACTGCAGAACACGGGCCATCCGATCTGTACGAAACAATTGTGCTTCCGGCCGACGACTCCATAGCTGTCTCCGCGGTTGAGCCGGACACGAAAAGCAGTAAAAAAATCTTCAGTCGTGAACAGTTGGCAGCCTCTGTGCAGCGACTCCGCCGAAAAGGAAAAAGCTATGAGGAAATCGCCCGGGCTCTGGATCAGATCCGGGCGGCCACCCCTTCAGGCCTGCCTGAATGGAGTGCTTCTGAAGTGCAGTCACTCTTACCGCCGCTGGTGAGCAGCACCCACATCGTCGACTGAACTCAAACAGCGCCGCTGTCGCCGGACTCCTGTTTTTCCGTACCGCCCCCATTCACGGCTTGACTTCACTTAAGGCGACGGGTACGATGTGCCCGCACAGTATTCAGGTGTCCGTTTCAACGGATGAAAAGGGAATCCGGTGTAAAACCGGAACGGGCCCGCCGCTGTAACCGGGGACAGATCCTGCACGAACGTCACTGTTTCACGAGGAATGGGAAGACGCGGGACGAGATCGATCCGGAAGTCAGAAGACCTGCCTGAATTGTATTGATCCCGAATCTGCCGGCAACAGAGACGGGACAGACTCCAGCGGTAAATACGGGACATCCTGGATCATTTGTGGTCCGGGATTTTTTTGTTTCAGCGGCCCGTAAAGCCTGATACGCACCTGTCCGTCAAGTGTCAGCCTGCCGTCAACCAGGAAAAGCAGCCATGCACGAAAACAAAGCGATCATCTTAGCCACATTCGGCACCACGGTGGAGACGGCCGTCTCCGGACTCTTGTCCATGTGCCGGACCATGAGCGATGCTTTCCCGGGTATTCCGGTTACAATGGCCTTTACATCCAATCAGATCCGCTGGATCTGGCAGCGTCGGGCCCGGGATCCCGTCTACTTGAATGCGCACCCCGATATCCCCGGAGAGATCCTTAAAATCCAGGGTGTTCTGGCTGCCATTGCCAACCTCCAGGACAGGGGAGTCGACACCCTCATCGTTCAGCCGACCCACATTGTTCCGGCTGAAGAGTTTCATGATCTCGGCTCCTACATCCGCGGCCTGACCTCGATCACCACCATGAAACCGAAATGGCGGCCATTTAAAACCATTGCGCTTGGCCGGCCGCTTCTCGGAAGCTACCATCTCCAGCGCCCGTACTCCGGCGACATCCGCCGGGTTGCCGAAGCGTTGTCCGAAGATGCGGCTCTCGCGCGTGACAGAAAAGCAGCCCTCGTCTACATGGGCCACGGCAACCGGTTCTTTCCGTCCGGCGGTCTGTATCTCGAATTTGCAGCCCGTATGCGGCAGTTATATCCGGATGTCCTGACTCTGATTGCCACAGCAGAAGGTTTTCCCGCTCTTGATGACATCCTGACCGACCTGCGGCACCATGAGGTCCGCCGGGTGATACTCAAGCCTTTCCTCCTTGTAGCCGGCGAACATGCCAGCCGCGATCTCGCCGGCCCGGAAGAGGATTCATGGCTGTCAAGGCTGACTGAACAGGGGTTCGAAGTAACTCCTGTGCTTGCAGGGTTGAACGAGAACCCGGATCTCGTCCAGATTCTCATCGACCATGCGGCCGAAGCAGCGGCCGACGCCGGAGTGGAGTTACCCTGATGACGAGAAGAACCGTGACAGCATGGCTCCTGCCGCTCGCCGCAACCGTGGCGGCCGCGGTAGCCTTCTCGGCAACCCTCGGTTTTCTGCCGGTGTCAGTCACAGACGTGGTGGCAGTTCTCTTTGCCAAGATAAGCGGACAGGCACCTCCGGCAGATATCGATCCGGTCGCCGCCACTGTCATCGCTGACGTGCGCATGCCCAGAATCCTCGCTTCGGTGCTGGTCGGCGGCCTGCTTGGTGTCAGCGGGGCCGTTTTTCAGGCCATCCTGCTCAACCCCCTTGCCGATTCATACACTCTGGGTATTTCCACAGGGGCCGCCTTCGGAGCTTCGCTCGTCATTGTGTTTCAGATTTTCGGTCTTTCTCTGCCCACCAGCGTGACTGTGCCGATCTTTGCCTTCGGGGGTGCTGTAGCCACCCTCGCAGTCGTCTTGTTTCTTGCTTCCGGGGACCGGCGTCTCTCGTCCACAAGCCTCATTCTCGCCGGAGTTATTGTCGCCGCTATTCTTTCGGCAGCCATCGGCTTTCTGAAGTTCCTGGCCGACGAACAGGTCGGTCTGATCGTATTCTGGCTCATGGGCAGCCTTGCCGGTGCGTCCTGGGCCAACATTGCACTCCTGGCCCCTGCCGCGCTGATCGGCACTCTGGTGGCGATCTACTACAGTCGGGATCTCAACATCATGGCCACAGGAGACCGCACCGCCACTTCACTCGGAGTGCATGCAGTCCGGATCCGGCTCTCTCTTCTCGTTGTGACCTCCCTGATGACCGCCCTTGCCGTTTCGGTCTCCGGCATCATCGGATTTGTCGGCCTCATTGTTCCTCACATGCTCCGTCACCTTGTCGGTCCGGACAATCGGCTCCTGGTTCCGCTCGCCTTTTTTGCGGGCGGCCTGCTCCTTCTGGTAGCCGACACACTGACCAGGGCTGTGCTGCCGACGGAGGTACCGATCGGTGTCCTCACCGCTCTGCTCGGCGGCCCGTTTTTCTGTATCCTCTTCAAGCGAAGGCAACGGAATGGCGCAACCGCATTCTGACCGGCGGCACCGTTCGCTCTGGTCACTGACCGACATCAACTTCAGCTACGGCGACCAGCCGGTGCTGCACAACATCAATCTGGAGCTCGAACACGGCTACTGCACCGGTATCCTTGGCCCCAACGGATGCGGCAAGACCACACTGCTTGACCTTCTTGCCGGCCTGCGCACCCCGGATTCCGGATCAATCAGCTTCCAGGGACAACCGCTGCATCTCTGGTCAAAAAAACAGTTGGCGCGCCTGTTGGCTCTCGTTCCCCAGGACTTCATGGTCCGTTTCGGCTTCACGGTGCGCGAGGTTGTCGAGATGGGACTCCATCCCCACCTGCACCGGTTTGCGTCTCCGAGCCGAACCGATCAGATGCTCATTGATGCAACGCTTCAGGCCACCGGCATCGCGGCACTGGCAGATCGGCCGATCACTCAACTCTCCGGCGGTGAAAAACAGCGGGTGGCGGTGGCCCGGGCTCTGGCGCAGCAGCCGGCGGTTCTTCTCCTTGATGAGGCGACTTCCAATCTCGACATCCACCACAGCCTCGAGATTCTGCATCTTATCCGCAACCGTTTTCACCAGAAGAGACTGCAGGTTGTAGCTGTAATGCACGACCTGAATCTGGCGTCTTTTTTCTGTGACCGGCTCATCTTCCTAAAAGATGGCAGGGTCGTCTGTCAGGGGGCAACCGGCGATGTGCTCACACCAGCAACCATCGAGTCCGTGTACAACGTCGAGGCGGAGGTCTCGACCAGTACCTTTACCAACAGCCGGCAGGTCAGTTTCAGACTGCCGCGATCTTCGTAACCTCAACACGTTCAGCCCATGCAAACCAAGCACCTTTCAACCATCATCTCCTGCATCATCCTGCTTCTGCTGTCTTCTCACGTCCTTGCAACCTCTCTCACAGACAGCGATAAACGGACTGTGGTGTTCTCGAAACCGTTTAAACGGATCATCTCTCTCTACCCGGCCCACACCACGAATCTGATGGAGCTCGGCTTGAACCGGGAGATCATTGCCTGCGGCTTAAACGACAATCAGCTGCCCGACAGGCCGAAGATTCACTTCTCGGATGATCCGGAACGACTGCTTGCGCTCAAACCGGATCTCGTACTTATCCGGCCGATGATCCTCCGCGGCTACCCCAACCTCGTCCGTATTCTGGAAAAAAACAATGTCCGGGTTGTCTCGCTCCAGCCCACAACCGGGGCGGAACTCTTTGATTACTGGAAGGGCCTGGGCCGGCTGACCGGCCGGGAAAAAGAGGCTGCCGCCATGATCACCACCTTTAACAAGCGAATGACCGCAATACGCACATCCCTGCAAGGTATTCCCCAGGACAAGCGGAAGCGGGTCTACTTTGAAGCCATTCACCGGCAGATGAAAACCTTTGCCCCGAACTCGATTGCCATGTTTGTTCTCGAATCAGCCGGCGGCATCAATGTGGCGGCTGATGCCGAACAGGTGCGTGAAACAAATATCGCCGCCTATGGTAAAGAACGCATCCTTGCCAAGGCGGATCGCATCGACCTCTACCTTGCTCAGAGCGGTCGGATGAATCCGGTAAGCGTTGATGACATTGTCAAGGAACCGGGCTTTGCAGCCATTAAGGCGATACGGGAGAATCAGGTGTTTCTTGTTGATGAAAACATGGTGTCAAGACCGACCATGGGTCTGCTGAACGGTATCGCCTTTGTCCGTTCCCTGCTCTACCCGGATTACGGTCAGGAAGGATTTGCCCGTTTATGAGCTGTTCAGCGATACTCGTTGCCGGAACTCATTCAGGTTGCGGTAAAACAACAGTTACCCTCGGACTGATGGCCGCTCTGACGAGACGCGGAGTCAGGGTTCACCCTTTCAAAACCGGCCCGGACTTCATTGATCCCGGTCTGCACCGGCTGGTCACCGGCCGAGTGTCGCGTAACCTTGATATCCGTATGTGCGGAGAAGCCTTTGTCCGCCGGACCTTTGCCCGTCACACCTCCGCAGACGGCACTGCGGTGGTTGAAGGAGTTATGGGACTCTTTGACGGCGGTGAAGGTTCTGCGGCAACGCTAGCAAAAACTCTCGACCTGCCGGTTCTCCTCGTCATCGATGTCCGTTCCGCAGCTGAAAGTGTGGCAGCAGTGGTCCATGGATTTGCCACGCTGGATCCTTCCATCAGGCTGGCCGGAGTCGTCTGCAACCGTGTCGGATCAGCCAAACACCAGGCCATGATTGCCGAAGCCATTCAGGCCCGCTGCCCGGTCCAGTTGATCGGATTTCTGCCTCGTCGTGAAAGCATCACACTTCCCTCCCGTCACCTCGGCCTGTACGTAGACGAAGACCATCCTCTGTCAAGGCAGGTTGTGGACGAACTCGCTGATCTCATCGAACGTCACCTTGACCTGGAGATGCTCATGCGGATTGCTGCAGGTTGCAGCACCCGGCCTGATCAGGGCCTGGAAGCCCCGCAACCGGCCGCCGGCAGCCCTGTCAGGCTCGGAATCGCCAGGGATGCAGCCTTTTCTTTTTACTACGAGGACAATCTCGAGCTGCTCCGGAATGCCGGCGCAGAACTTGTTTTTTTCAGCCCGCTCAATGATGACCGGCTCCCGTCCGGTCTGACAGGGCTCTATCTGGGCGGCGGATACCCTGAGCTCCATGCCCATCGTCTCAGCACGAACAGAAGCATGCTCGACCAGATCCGCCGCTTTGCCGGTTCGGGCAGACCGATCTACGGTGAAAGCGGTGGTTTTATATACCTGTGCCGGTCAATAACCGACCAGGAAGGCGACACCCATGCCCTGACCGGCCTCTACCCGTTTACCGCCCAGGTCCACCCGACACTGTGCAGCCTCGGGTATCGCCATGCCCGGGTACTGACCGACTGTCTGCTGGCACCGCAGGGTGGAGAGCTTTACGGCCACGAATTCCACTATTCAAGCATAACGATCGGCGATACGCCGGCAGCCACAGCCTTCCGGCTGACTGACAACCGAAGCGAAGGCTACCTGACCCGCAACGCCCATACGCTGGCAGGTTTTCTCCATCTCCACTGGGGGCGTACCCCTGAAGCGGCACACCGGTTTGTCCGGATATGCAGGCAGTGCAGCATCAGCACAGATACTGCGTTCCTGGCGCGCACTTCGGCCCCCATCCCTCAACCTTTCTGATTGCCATGGTCACACTTCAACCCATTGCTCCCCACAACATCGAGGCGGAAAGTTTCCGTATCATTGAACACGAACTCGGCCCCACGAACTTCACACCGGAAGAATTTGCCGTGGTCCGGCGGATCATCCATGCCACCGGTGACTTCAATTTTGCCGAAACCCTTCGTTTCCACCCGCAGGCCGTCAACGCCGGTCTTACCGCCATCCGCAGCGGAAAAAACATCCTGGTTGATGTCAACATGGCGGCAAGTGGTGTTTCCAGCACCCTTCTTGCCCGTTTCGGCGGCCGGGTCATCTGCCGGATAGCAGAGGCTGAAACGGCGACCATGGCCAATGCCAACAGGACAACCCGATCCGATGCGGCCATGAGCCGAAGCATCGCCGACAACATCGGCATCGTTGCTGTGGGCAACGCTCCGACGGCCCTGCTCAAAGTCATGGAACTGATCGATCAGGACCTCTTTAAGCCCGATCTGGTGATCGGGGTGCCGGTCGGCTTTGTCAATGCCGCCGAATCCAAGGAGATCCTCGCCGAGCAACCCTATCCGTTCATCACCGCCCTGGGCCGCAAAGGCGGTACTCCGGTGGCAGTTGCCGTCATCAACGCTCTCCTGCGACTTGCCTGAGATAATCCATGGGATCCGCAGGCAGAAAAAGACCGCTGCGCAGCGGGTATACAACCGGTGCCTGTGCCGCAGCAGCTGCCAAGGCAGCTGTCCTCGGCCTGCTTGGTGAGCAGGAGCTGTCCGGCGTGGAGATCCCTTTTCCCGACGGTTCCCGGCACAGTTTTGCACTCTGCCGGATGAGCAGCGGCGCACAGAGCACATTCGCCACCGTGGTCAAGGATGCGGGTGATGATCCGGATGTCACCAACGGTGCCGAAATCGGCGCTCGCGTCCGCTGGCTTGAGGAGACCTGTTCTGCACCCGTGGTCTTCGTGAACGGCCCTGGAGTCGGTGTTGTGACCAAACCCGGTTTACCTGTTCCGGTCGGCCAGCCGGCCATCAATCCCGTCCCCCGTCAGATGATCCTGGCTGCGGTGGCGGAGGCTCTGGCCGGATCGGATCAAAAACACCGTTCTCTCGAAGTGGAGATCTTTGTTCGTGACGGAGAGATTCTGGCGGAAAAGACCCTCAACCGGCGACTCGGTGTGATCGGCGGTCTCTCCATTCTCGGTACCACCGGTATTGTGCGCCCCGTATCAGCCAAAGCCTGGACCGACACCATTGAGGCGTCGATGCAGGTGGCCCGCGCCGCGGGCCTGGACGACGTGATTCTGGCCACCGGCCGCACCTCGGAAACAGCGGTTCAACGTCTGCTTGAGCTGCCGGAGGAGGCACAGGTGATGATGGGTGACTACCTCCTCTACTCCCTGCAGGCAGCCAACCGTCACGGCTTTTCACGCATCCACCTTGCCGCCATGTGGGCCAAGCTCGTAAAGGCTGCGCTGGCGGTACCGCAAACCCATGTGCGCAACGGTGCGCTTGACACCCGCCACACCGCCGAACTCCTGACCCGGCTCGGTCTTGAAAAAACAAGTGCGGATGAACTGCGACATGCCAATACGACCCGTGAAATCTACGACCGCCTCAAGGCACAAGGGCGCGACGATCTGATTGCAGCAGTCTGCGCGCAGGCCAAAGTCCAGGCAGAACAGTGGTCCGGTCTCCCGGTGCACATCTACCTGGTAACCTCAGATCAAGGAGTTGTACATGTCACGCATTGAACTGATCGGTATCAGCGGTACAGAGCTCGACAGCAGGCAGTGGGCAATTTTACGTCACTGCTGTGCCATAGCCGCCTCCCGCCGCCATCAACCGCTTGTTGCCGATATTCCGGTGCTGCTCATCGATATCAGCCCGGTGGTGACCATGCTGAACCAGGTCGAGGAGCTCCTGGTCATGGGCGATGTGGCGATTCTGGCCAGTGGCGACCCCCTGTTCTTCGGTATCGGCCGTCTTCTCATTGACCGGTTCGGCCCGGACCGGATCTGTGTTCATCCGGCTCTGTCAGCCGCCCAGCTGGCCTGCTCGCGTTTTTGTGTTCCCTGGGACGACCTGGCTGTCCTCAGTCTGCATGGCCGCTCAGCAGACAACATCACAGGTCAGGTACTGCGCCGTCCAAAAACGCTCCTGTTCACCGACAGCAGGAATACTCCGGACCGGATCGCGGCACAGCTTATCAGACGACTGGAAGACTGCGGCGACCATGAACGTCTTGCTGCCCTTCACATGCGAGTGGCACAAAACCTGGGGCTGCCCGACGAGGAACTGATCGAGGGCCCACTGGCTGACATGGCAGACCGAACCTTCAGCCCCCTGAACATGGTGCTTATTGAACAACCGGCACAGCCCCGTGAAATCTGCTTCGGTCTTTCTGAAAACGATATTCAGCACTCCCGGGGCCTGATCACGAAGGATGAAATCCGTGCCGCTGCCCTGCACCGTTTGCAGCTTCCTCGCACCGGCATTTTCTGGGACATCGGCGGCGGCTCCGGATCAGTCTCTCTTGAGGCCTCTCATCTCTGTCCGGACCTTTCCGTCTATACCATTGAAAAGAAGGCGGAAGAGCTGGAAAATATCCGCGCCAACATACGCCGCTACGGCAGCTACTCCGTCACACCGGTCAACGGCGAGGCACCGGAAATACTTGCCGGATTGCCGGATCCGGATCGCATCTTCGTCGGAGGCAGCGGGGGACGGCTGGAGGCGATTCTCACCGCCGCAACCGCCCGGCTCAAACCTGAAGGAAAAATCGTCATAAGCGCCGTGCTTGAACAGACCGCGACAACGGCCATCACCTGTCTGCAGAAGCTCGGCCTCCAGGTACACGCCAGCACGCTCGCCGTTACCCGGCAGCACTATCCCGATCGTACCGTGAAGAGTCTCAATCCCATAACCCTTATCACAGGCAGCCCATGAACAACGTTTCTCCTCTTTCCTCACAAAACGGTCATCTGTACCTGGTCGGTGTCGGCCCGGGAGATCCTGAGCTCATGACCTGTAAGGCGGTCCGTGTTCTGAGCCAAACCCGGGTATGGGCCGTGCCGTCAGCCAGACAGAACGGAACAAGCAGTGCCCGTCAGATCGCAGAACAGATGGTGCCGGATACCGGCCGCACCGTCCTTTCGCTCTGCTTCCCCATGAAAAAAGTCTACCTCGGGCAGGAAACCGACGAACAGCTGTTGAACGCGTGGCGGCAGTCCGCAGACGAGGTCATGCGGTATCTGGACCGCGGCGAGGATGTGGCCTTTCCCACACTGGGGGATGTCACCCTCTACTCCACGGCCTTCTACCTCCTCGCCATGATCCAGGAGCAACGGCCGCACACAGACGTCACGGTGATTCCGGGCATCACTGCCATGGCTGCCTGCGCCGCGTCACAGTCCAGCCCTCTGGCTCTGGGTGACGATGTCCTGGCTGTGGTACCGGCCGCCTTTGAAGATGATCGTCTGCGGGATATCCTCGTCACCATGGATGCCGTGGTGCTGATGAAGGTGCACCGCCGCATTGATGCCCTGATCGATCTCCTTGAAGAGCTCGGACTTGTGGACTGTGCGGTACTGACCGAACGATCCGGCCTTCCCGATGAACGGGTGTATACCGATGTTCGTCAGGCGCGCGGGCAGAAACTCCACTACTTCTCCACCATGGTCATTCGCAAAAAGAAGGTACAGGTATCTGATGGAAGCAAAGCATCCGCAATGTGAAGGCACTCGTCATCCTGTGGTGTTCCTCGGTGCAGGTCCGGGTGACCCGGAACTGATCACCCTCAAGGGACGCCGCCTGCTGGACACCGCTGATATCGTGGTGTACGCCGGCAGCCTGGTCAATCCTGAACTGCTCAACGGTATAAAAGCGGTGTGCCACGACAGCGCTGCGCTTGATCTCAAGGAGATCATGGGGTTACTGGTGGACGGATACGCCGCCGGTCTGCGGGTGGTACGGCTCCACACCGGTGATCCGTCCATCTACGGGGCCATCCGGGAACAGATGCAGTGGCTTGACCGGATGCAGATTCCCTATGAGGTGGTGCCGGGGGTCAGTTCCGCCTTTGCCGCAGCTGCGGCACTCAAAAAAGAACTCACCGTTCCGGAGATCACCCAGACAGTGATCCTGACCCGCCAGGCCGGCCGGACGCCGGTGCCGGAACGGGAATCTCTGCACCGCCTGGCCCAGGCTCAGGCAACCATGTGTATTTTTCTGAGTGTCTCGATGATAAGGTCGGTGGTTGAAGAACTGACTCTCGGAGGCTATCCGCTCCACACCCCTGTTGCCGTGGTTGAACGGGCAAGCTGGCCGGACGAACAGATCCTGCACGGGACACTCGCCGATATCGCCGGACAGGTAGAGGGGTCAAACATCAAAAAAACCGCCATGATCGTGGTCGGTCCGGCGCTGGCTGACGGGATCACCACCGCATCCAAGCTCTATGCCCACAACTTCTCCCACGAGTACCGCTGATACCGGGTCGGGCCGGCGCTGTGCCGTGCTGGCGATCAGTCGCGGCGGGTGTGAACTCGGACGCCGCCTGGCCGACCGGCTGAACGGTGACTTCTTTGCCTGCAAAGGCCGGCTTGCTGCCGTGGTGGAAGAGGTCTGGCATCTGTATGCTGAGATTGTCTGCATCATGGCCACAGGCATTGTTGTCCGCACCATTGCCCCACTCCTCCGGGACAAATACCACGACCCTGCGATAGTGGTCTGCGATGAGCTGGGTCGTTTCGCCATCTCTCTGCTGTCCGGCCATATCGGGGGCGCCAATGAACTCTCGATACGGGTGGCCGGAATCACCGGCGGCCGGCCGGTCATAACCACGGCTTCCGATGTTCTCGGGAACACCGCCCTTGACCTCTGGTGCCGGCAGTGGCGGCTGACTGCGGCCAGCTCCGGTGCTTTGACCCGTACCATGGGACGACTGGTCGATCGGGGCTACGTTACCCTGTGGAGTCAGTACCCCCTGCCGGACCTTCCGGAAGATCTCAGGCAGATAACCGACCGGTCCCGGGCAGACCTGTGCATCAGCAGCAGAACCGACACGGCTTTCCCGGGCACCCTCCTTTTTGCACGGGCCCTTGTGGTCGGTATCGGCTGCAACCGGGGTACATCCGCCGAGGCGATTGCCGATGCTGTCAGGTCAACCTGCCGGCAACATGATCTGGCGCTCCAGGCCATTGCCCGCTTGGCCTCCATTGATCTCAAACAGGACGAAGCCGGACTGTGCGAATACGCCCGCAGGTTCCATCTGCCCCTTGATTTCTACAGCAAAGACAAGCTCAACGACGTTGAGGGAGTCAGTATCTCACCGGCGGTACAGCGGGCCACCGGAGCCAAGGGAGTGGCAGAACCCGCAGCTCTGCTCAGTGCGGGGCCGGGCAGTGTCCTCCTTGTTCCGAAAATAAAATGGGCAGATGTCACCACTGCCGTGGCGGAAATCGCCGATCCATTCACCGTTTCAACACAGGAACTCACAGCATCATGACAACCGCAGAACACAGTACAAAGGGAATACTCACCGTCGTCGGCATCGGTCCCGGCGCCGTGGATCTCATGGCTCCAAGAGCCCGGACCGCCCTGGAAGAGGCAGAGGTGGTCGTCGGATACCGGACCTATCTCGATCTGGTCCGGGACTGCCTCAATCCTGAGAGTACCGTCCTCTCCTCAGCCATGATGCAGGAGATTGACCGTTGCCGCAAAGCCCTGGAACTTGCCGACCGGGGGCAGCGTGTGGCTCTGGTCTGCGGCGGCGACCCCGGCATCTACGCCATGGCGGGACTCGTCTTTGAACTTGCCCGGACCATGGACACCACGGTACCGATCGACATCATCCCCGGCATTGCGGCTCTCAACGCCTGTGCAGCCATCCTCGGGGCACCGCTCATGCATGATTTTGCCGCCATCAGTCTCTCCGACCTCATGACTCCCTGGGAGCTGATCGAACAGCGTCTTGAGGCGGTTGCTCCGGCTGACTTTGTGGTGGTCATCTACAACCCGAAATCAAAAAAACGCACTGATCAGATCGTACGAGCCCGCGACATCATGCTTGCTTTCCGTGCGCCGGATACACCGGTGGGTATCGTCAGCGGCGCCACCCGTGAGCATGAGACTGTCCGCCTGACAACCCTGGCAGCAATGCTGGATGAGGACATCGGCATGCAGACGACAGTGATCATCGGGAACTCGCAGACGTTTGTCTGGCGGGACAAGATGATCACTCCGCGGGGGTACAGTCGCAAATACGGCCTTTAAACAGTCTGCAGCGATCAGACGACATCTCACAGAGAGGAACAGACAATGCCCTATGTCAACATCAAAATCACAAGGGAAGGCGCAACCTCTGAACAGAAGGCGGCTCTCATATCCGGCGTAACACGGTTACTGCAGGATGTTCTCAATAAAAACCCCGCCACCACGGTGGTTGTTATTGATGAGGTGGATACCGATAACTGGGGAATCGGCGGCGAGCAGGTAACCCTGCTCCGACAGAAAACCCGTCGCTGACCGAACAGACACTGTACTGTCTGTTGCATTGCGTGTTCAGACCGTACAGCCGACGAAACCGGATATCCGCTGATCAGGCAGAGTACCGGTGCAAAGGCTGAATCCGGTTTTCTGCGCTCAACCCGCCGCCAGTCTCCCTTTGCCAAACACCTCCGGCACAATCAGCTTTCGCCCCCGCACCAATCCTTGACGGCCGGCATATTTTATGGAACCCTGTTTGCGTTTCTTCCGGACCACTGTTCGCTCCCTGCTGCCAGTCACGCAGCAGATGCCTTTGATCATTTAACACAAGCCGGTACGGTAAATGGAGGCAGACTATGCGTTTTGTCATTATAGGTGGTGATGCGGCCGGCATGAGTGCCGCCAGTCGGGCCAGGCGGAACAATCCGGACCTGGAGATCGTTGTCCTTGAAATGGGTCAGGATGTTTCCTACAGTGCCTGCAACATTCCCTACAATATTGCTGATCCGGACAGAGTCATCGAGGATCTGGTGGTGCGCAGCGCTTCGACTTTTATCGACAAATTCGGAATTGACCTGCGCACCGGACACAGGGTGGAACGAATTGACCGCACAGCCAGAGCAGTGCACGGCCGCACTGCAGAAGGCACACCCTTCAGTGTTGAATACGACCGACTGCTCATCGCCACCGGTGCCAAACCCATACGGCCCGATATTCCGGGATGCGACCTTGAGGGTGTCTTTGTCGTTAAAAATCTGGTTGACGGCAGAAAGATTAAAACCTTTCTCCATGAACGGCAGGCCCGGCGGGCTGTTATCATCGGCATGGGATACATTGCTCTCGAGATGGCAGAGGCCCTCAGCAAACGGGGACTCAAAGTTGATCTGATCAAACCCAGAGCAGGACTTTTACCCTGGCTGGACCGGGAACTGGCCGAACCGGTAAGGGAACACCTGCTGGCCAACGGGGCAGATCTTTACGACGGTCATGCAATTGAACAGATCGTTGCCGTGGATGACCATCTTGAGGTGGTTGCCGGTCAGCTCCGTCTCAACGCTGACCTCGTCATTGTGGCCATCGGTGTGGAGCCTCTGTCCTCCCTGGCAGAGGATGCCGGTCTTGAGCTGAGTGTCGGCGGCTCAATTGCCGTTGATCACAGTCTGCGCACCTCAGACCCTCTCATCTTTGCAGCCGGTGACTGTGCCGACAGCTACCATCTGGTGACCGGCAAGAAAACCTGGATTCCCCTCGCTCTCCGTGCCAATCGCGCCGGCTGGGCGGTGGCGGACAACGTCTGCGGCGGTCAGGTCACCTTGCCGGGCATAGCCGGTACAGCGGTGTTCAAGGTGTTCTCCATGCAGATTGCCCGAACCGGACTCACGGTACACGAGGCGGAGAAGGCAAGGTTCGACCCGGTCAGTGCCGTCATCCGTTCCAGGTCCCGGGCCGGAATCTATCCCGGAGCACAGCCCATCCACGTGGCCATGGTCGGTGACCGTACTTCCGGACGCCTGCTCGGTGTGCAGATCACCGGGACGGATCAGGTGGCGCACCGTATCAACGCTGCGGCGGTCGCACTGCTGGCAAAGATGACTGTGACCGAATTTTATCAGAATGACCTGGCCTATGCGCCGCCTTTTGGTCCAACCTGGGATCCGCTCCTGACAGCGGCCAACCAGCTCATCAAAAAGCTGTAAGAACCCGGGGCTGCACCTCCGCCAAAGGTCCGTTGAAGACACAAAAGCCGCAGCAGGATCAACTCAGCCGGACAGCATGTCTTATGCTCAGGTGTGCGGCGGAGGACTGAAGAGACAAGCCGGACAAGTACAGATGAGCAAACGACACGACATGGGTTTTAAACGGCCTCTGGAGGAAAGGACATGTCCATATGCAAAAGTGCGCAACCTCTTATAAACAGACGACAGCTCCTTAAACTGCTCGGTCTGGGCACCGGTGCCCTCACGGTCGGACAGCTTCTCAGCAGCTGCGCGGTCAATCCGGTCACCGGCCGGCAGCAGCTGATGATGATGTCGGAAAACGAGGAGATTGCCATCGACCGTCAACGAGCCCCCTACCAGTTCTCTGAGGACTACGGCGTTCTCCAGGACAGCGCAGTGAACAGTTACATAGCCCGGGTCGGCCGTGAGCTGGCAATGCGCTCCCATCGTCCTCAGATGCCGTTCTCCTTTCGCGGGGTCAACGCCGCCTACCTCAACGCCTATGCCTTTCCCGGCGGCTCCATAGCCGTGACCAGAGGCATGCTGGTTGAACTGGAAAGCGAAGCTGAGCTGGCCGCCCTTTTAGGACATGAAATCGGTCATGTCTGTGCACGTCATTCTGCTCAGCAGGCGAGCAAGGGCATGATCGCCAACCTGCTTATGGCCGGAGCGACTGTGGCCACCAGCGTTGCAGGCTATGGCGGCGCTTCGGATCTGGTGCAGCAGCTGGGCGGTCTTGGAGCCGGTGCGCTTCTGGCGAGTTATAGCCGTGATAATGAGCGAGAGGCCGATGCCCTTGGCATGGAGTACATGGTCAGGGCCGGATACAGTGCCGATGGCATGGTGAAACTCATGGAGGTGCTCAATCGGAACAAACAACGGAACCCGAGCGCCATAGAACTGATGTTTGCCACCCACCCGATGAGCAACGAACGCCTGGCCACGGCGAGACAGGCTGTGGCCACCACCTATCAGGCATCACGGGGCGGCGTGATCCAGCGGGAACGTTATATGGACAACACCGCCGGTCTGCGTCGAATCAAGCCGGCTGTTCTGGCCCTGCAAAACGGCAGTACCGCCATGGGTAAAAAACAGTATCAGGCTGCCAAAGAGCAGTTTGCCGCAGCGCTGCAGACTGCGCCTCAAGATTACACAGCTCTTGTGATGATGGCATCCTGTCAGATGGCGCTCAAAGACACGGCCGGTGCCGTACAGTATGCCCGCAGGGCCACAGGCGTCTATCCGACCGAACCCAGGGGCCACAGCCTGCTGGCAATCAGCCTGATCAACGGTAAAAAGTACGATCAGGCTCTCCGCTCCCTGGGAGAGTACGATCGTCTGCTGCCGGGAAACCCGCAGGTTATCTTCTATAAAGGCTACTGCTACGAGCATATGAACAGACAGCAGGATGCTGCTTCTCACTATCACAGCTTCCTGCAAAAAGTCCGCTCCGGCGAGCAGGCCAAGTACGCCTACTCACGCCTGCAAAGCTGGGGATATATACGCTGAACACATCGCCCGTATCAGGGAGAAGCTGCCGGACACCGCACCCGGTCCGACCGGCACCGGTGAGGATTCTTCGCTTCTGCAGGCACGGTAAAAAAACGGCAGCTCATCCCGGTCGCAGGTCTGTCTGAGGCCCGGGATTGCAGGAGGCCTTCTGTACGCTTCAGTACAGCTGGAGCAGTTTGTCCATCTCCTCGGGTTTCATGGTGAAACTGTGTTCAGCTGCCGGAAAGGCGCGGCTTTCCACATCCGCCTTGTACTGTTCCAGGGCTCTGACAACCGGCTCATTGAGTTTGGCGTACTGCTTGACAAACTTCGGGGTAAAACGGTCATAAAGACCGACTGCGTCATGGATGACCAGGACCTGCCCGTCACAGCCCGGCCCGGCACCAATACCGATGGTGGGGATAGTGATCTCTCTGGTGATGTGTTCGGCCAGAGGGGCAGGAATCGCCTCCAGCACCACGGAAAAGCACCCGGCGTCTTCCAGGGCTCGCGCATCTTCGATGAGCTGTTTGGCGGCCCGGGCACTCTTCCCCTGAACCTTAAACCCGCCAAGACTGGTGGCGGTCTGCGGGGTAAGCCCGATATGCCCCTGCACCGGAATACCTGCCCGCACAATGGCGGCCACGGTATCAGCCATCTCCACCCCCCCTTCGACCTTGACCGCATCTGCCCGCCCCTCCTTGAGAAGACGGGTGGCATTACGGATAGCCTCCTGAATGGAGCTGTTGTACGAACCAAACGGCATGTCGGTGACCACGAGGGCCCGTTTCACCCCTCGAACCACAGCCTTGGTATGATGAATCATCTCCTCCATGGTAACGGAGACAGTGTCCGGGTATCCCAAGACCACCATACCCAAGCTGTCGCCCACCAGCACGATATCGATTCCCGCACCATCAACCAGTCTGGCCCACGGATAATCATAGGCGGTCAGTTCAGAGATGGGAGTACCGTGCTTGCGGTTTTTGATGTCAGGGATGGTCAGTTTATTCTGATGCATGAAGCCTCCTGAGTTGGGATGACGGTTTTCAGGTGGATACCCGCTGGCCTGCAGTGGCCTCCAGCGCCTTGATCATCCGGGTAAGAAACTGATTAGCCGGAGTGGCTATACCGGTCTCACGTCCTTTGGCAACCACGGCGCCGTTGATAACATCGATCTCTGTCGGCACCTTCCGCAGCACGTCCTGAAGCATGGATGCACGGTTGGCGCTCGTCTGCCGGCAGACCCGGTGAACACGGTCAAGCTGCTCCTCATAATCAAGATCAATACGCAGGGCACGGGCCACAGCCATTGCTTCGGTCACCAGCTCGTCCAGCAGATTCCGGCAGGCATCGACCTCGGTCAGAGTACCGTTGGGAACACGAAGCATCGCTGCAAGACCGTTGATCCCGACGTTGACAATCAGCTTTGACCAGAGGAGGGCATCGACATCATGGCTGATGTCGGCATCAAGACCGGCACGGTTGAACAACCCGACAACCGCTGCAACCGCTGTGTCCTGTCCGGGACCGACGGCAAGCACCGTGGCGCCGTTACCGGCATGGAGGACCCGGCCGGGCGCCTGGAGGGTCGCACCCTGTGCCGTGATACCGGCGGCAGCACGCCGGCTGCCGACGCGAGCGGCGATCTGCTCCAGATTGCCCAGCCCGTTCTGCAGGGTGAGCACCAGCCCGTCTGCAGCCAGAAGCTGCTCGGCTGTGCCAGCCGCAGCACCGGTTGACCTGGCCTTCGTACAGATCAGGATCAGATCAGCCCGGCGATCGTACTGCTCCGGCGCGGTCAGTACAGGCAGTGCAAGGTTGTGCCGCCGGCCGTCCATGCCCGTCAGCAGAAGACCGTCTTCGTTGATGACACGCGCGTGATCGCTGTTTGTGGTATACAAAGTGACCGAAGCATGTGCCGCAAGCAGAGCACCAAACAGACAACCGAGGGCACCTGCTCCGATGATCACAATCTCCATGTGTTTCTGTTCAGTCTGCATCACTGCTCCCATCATGGACCGCGGTCCGGCTTGATCCAGGCAGCGACATTTTATAAACCATCGTCCAAAAAGGTCAACTCGAACCCGTCAAAGAGTCCGCTGGAGCTAACATTTGCACAGCCCGGTACGACAGAGTAAGATATCCTGGTATAAAATGAACGTTTTTTCATCCTCAACGCGGAGAGACATGCATGCAACTTTTCATCTGGCGACACAGCAAACACTTTTCCAGCTGGTCCATGCTCGACGAACCACACATCCACACAAGTAATTACCTGCAGGCTGATGTCACGGTGCTCGCCACTTCCAAAGATGAGGCTCTTGCTCTGCTTGAGCAGAGCGGTCAATGGAACAGAGAGGAACTGCTCCGCATTGAGCCGCAGGTCATCTCTTTAAAGACACCGCGGATCGTCATCAGTCATGTTGACGGCCGTGAAACCCCGGTCTTCTGAAAGTACACATGCATGCCCCGACTGCTTTTCCCTGTGCAATCCACGGGAAAGCGGAGTATGATGCGGATGCTTGCACAAAGACAATAATCATTGTTTTTTCTGTCCGCTTTCCAGTACAGCCGATAAAATTATCTTTCTTAAGGAACGTATCATGGAGCAGCCTGTAAACAACTTGATCGCCAAAAAGGTCTGCTGGTATGAATCTCTTGCTATCTTTTTCTGTATTGCGCTGTCGTGGTTCGATGAAATTTTTGATATCCCCTACGTGTTGCTTGGCGGCCCGTCAACACCGATAAACTGGCGGGAATCCATCTTCGAAAGCATTGTCATCGGCATTGTAGGTGCCCTCATAATCCGTCACACGTACAAGCTCCTAACAAAAATAAGCTACCTCGAAAGTATTCTGCCGGTCTGCGCCTCCTGCAAAGGCATCCGTCTGGATCCGGAATTCTGGGACAGCGTTAAACGGGTTGTGGAGACAAAGGCCGCCGCTGAATTCACCCACGGTATCTGTCCGAAATGCATTGAAAAATACTATCCGGAGCTTAAACGAAGGTCTGGCTCCGAACCCCCGAAAAAGTAATTTCTTCCATCCAGGACAAACCTGAGCGACCATCGGCCGCCCCGATTGAGCAGCCCACTGTCAATGCAAACCGTTAAAGCAATCTGTCTGGCCGAACGATTTCAATTTGACGCCCTCTGGGAATTTCTCTCACAGCAGACAAAAGCCACCCGACTGCGCAACGTTATCATCCTCACACAGGGCGAGAATGTTTTTGCCTTTCTCTTTGACTACGGAGTCTGCGTACTTTTTCAGTACGAACATGAAGCTGAACAGCGCTTACTTGCTCTGCTGGGCAAGTATCTGATCAATCCCCTGACACCTCTTATTGATGAAGAGCTCCACTTCCGACAGACCGGTGAAATCAGTATTCGCATCCGCAACGACCTGATTGAGGTTGACAACCTGTCCGAACTGACCTGCCTCTCGCTGAGTCATGCCCTGGCACAGTCGACCAAGCTGGCCTTTTTTGAAACCTCAATTGAAAAAACCATTCAGAAAACAAAATACATCCCCGAAACACTGGCCCGGAAAGGCTCCATCGCCCTGTCCCGAGTCAAGCTCGCCAGGGAACGGGGCCGTGTGTACCTGGAAAAATCGCACATCATCCTGCAGTTTAACTTGCTCGACACACCTGAGTTCATCTGGGAGTACCCGGAGCTGGAGCACTACTATCTCGCCCTCTCCCGGTATCTCGAAATCGCCCCGCGGGCCACTGTACTCAAAAACCGGCTGGAGGTTATCCAGGAACTGCTGGAGATGATGGCAGATGAACAAAAACATCGCCACTCAAGTATGCTGGAATGGATCATCATCATCCTCATAGCCATCGAAATCCTTCTCTTCTTCATCAACTAACATCGAAAGAGCGGCCAGATCACACTCTTTCGGCCTTTTTCTTTGCCGTCCGGCGAGAGGATGGTTATGCTAACAGGACAGCAGACCATCTCTTATTCAATTCCATCCTGTTGCCCGGAGGTTGCCATGAAAATTCTGCTTACCGGTGGATCTGGTTTTGTCGGCACCGCACTCAGCCGAAAACTTATTGATCTGGGTCATGAAATCACCATCATCGGCAGCAGCGGGCATTGTCTTCTCGCACCGCACCCTCAATTGACCTATGTAACCGCCGACACTACCCGACCGGGAGACTGGCAGGAACACGTTCCCGGACAGGACGGGCTCATCAACCTCACCGGTCGATCGGTAATCAGCCTCTGGACAAAACGCCGGAAAAAAGCCATTTACGACAGCCGTATTCTGACCACCAGAAATCTTGTGACTGCCCTGCCGGACTCCAGCAAAACAATTTTGCTCAGTACCTCTGCAGCCGGATATTACGGTGACGGCGGTGAAGAAGAAAAACCGGAAACCAGCCCGGCGGGAGGCGGTTTTCTTGCCCGGGTCTGTGAAGACTGGGAAGCAGAGGCTTACAAGGCGGCTGACAAGGGTGCCCGGGTGGCGGTGATGCGTTTCGGCCTTGTGCTAGGTAAAGGCGGCGGTGCGCTGGCTACGATGAAACTTCCCTTTCAGCTCGGCCTGGGTGGACCGATCGGCAACGGCCGACAGTGGTTCCCCTGGATCCACCTGGAGGATCTCGTCAATGCCGCGATCTTCCTTCTCGGTGCGGAACAAAGCCACGGCGCCTTTAACTTCACGGCACCGCACACAGTCAGACAAAAAGAATTTGCCCGTGAACTGGGCCGTGTCCTCAAGCGTCCGGCGTTCCTGCCAACCCCCGCCTTTATTGTGAAACTGGTTCTGGGGGAATTCGGCCGCTCCCTGCTGCAGGGGCAGAAGACCGTGCCCGACGCCCTGATCAACAGCGGCTTTCAGTTCACCTATCCAGACCTCCACACAGCCCTGCTGGAGGCGACCAGTGACTGACTCCGCTTTCACAGCACGCTCACTCTTTCCCTGCACAGCCGACGAACTGTACACCTGGCACAGCCGTCCCGGAGCTCTCGAGCGTCTGATCCCGCCCTGGGAAAAGACCCGTGTCATTGCCCGGGAAGGCGGCATCGAACCCGGCGGCAGGGTGACAATGAGAATGTATGCCGGTCCGGTTCCCTACAACTGGCACGCCCGACATGTAATGAACACCCCCGGTGTTGTGTTCCAGGATATCCAGGAACGGGGTCCTTTTGCCCGCTGGACGCACACTCACTGTTTTACAGACACAGAAGAAGGAGCACTGCTGGAGGACCGCATCGACTACGCTCTGCGCGGATCATTTCTTCTGCCGGCTTCTGCCGGGAAACTGGTTAATCGCACCCTTGAGCGCATCTTCCGATACCGTCACGACACACTGCGCTCTGACATCGAACTCCACAACCGTTTGCGTACACAACCGTTGCGCATACTGATCAGCGGCGCCAGCGGTGTGCTTGGTTCGGCCCTGCGACCTCTCCTGACCACCGGCGGTCATGATGTCTGGACTCTGGTCCGACGTCCTCCGGACAGGAGCAAACAAGAAATCCACTGGGATCCGCCCTCCGGCCATCTTAACCTGACCGACCTGCCTCCCTTTGACAGCATCATTCATCTGGCCGGCGACAACATCGGCGGCGGGCGCTGGACCGCGGCAAAAAAAAGAAAGATCATTGAGAGCCGTGTCCAGGGGACCGGTCTCATCGCCCGCACCATTGCCAGACTGCCTGTTCCTCCCCGGGTGTTCCTCACCGCTTCAGCGGTCGGGTTCTACGGCAACTGCCTTGACTGCTGCATGCGTGAAGAGGATCAGGCCGGCGACGACTTCATTTCCGATGTCTGCGGCCTCTGGGAACAGGCTGCCCGACCGGCAGAAGATCGCGGCATACGCACTGTTGTCATGCGTATCGGCGTGGTGCTTACTCCCCGGGGCGGAGCCCTGCAGAGACTGCTCAGCACTGCTCCCGTTGGGTTCCCCCGCCGTTTTGGTGACGGCCGTCAGTTTATCAGCTGGATCGGCATCAACGACATGATCAGCGTTATCCTCCACGCCCTGTGCACCCCCTCACTCCACGGTCCCGTTAACATTGCCTCACCTCACCCGGTCACCAACAGCGAACTTCTGCAGACCCTGGCACGGGTTCTTCACCGGCCCCTGCTGCCGCCGATACCCGCAGGAGTGCTCAGAACCATGCTCGGTCAGATGGCCGAAGAGGTGCTGCTGGGCGGGTGTCGTGTTGCCACGGATAAACTGCAGCAGTCGGGCTACCATTTCCGGCACGATGATCTGGAACAGACTCTCCGCCATCTTCTCGGCCGAAGCACCTAATCCATACAGGAGTTCACTGTGAGCTGGAAACTCAAAACCATTTTACTGGTCATGATGTCCACCGCGCTGACCTGCGGTTTTCTTCATCACCTTGTGCCGCCGACGGTTCTTAACTTTGAACGGTTACACATCTTTCTTTTCAACCTGTGTACCGGCGGCACCCTGCTCATCTACTTCACTGAAGGCCGTTCCGCCCTTTCCCGGCGCGGCGTACTCTTCCTTGTTCTAGCCCTGGCCTTTGCCCTCTGTGCCTTTCTTCAGTGGTATCTGCCGACAATTTTCATTCCCCTGGCCCTCGCCTACCTGATCGAGACCGCACGGGTTGAGCATTTCGGCAGCTGGTTTCCCAAAGGACTCTTCTCATTTGAAGACTCTGTCCCCCAGAAATTCCATCAGGCTGCGCTTCTCTGCCTGTCACTCGGGTTGCTCATCTCCAGTCCGGTCATTCTCAACTCTGTCTACCTTCATTGGTTCACCATTGAAAAACTGAAACTCGATACCTTTTTCCTCGGCTTCTCCTTTCCGGTCTCCCTGATCTCCATGTCCGTGATCTTCACACTCATGAAACAGGAGACCCGGCCGATAACCGCTGTCCTGAAAGAGGCCTCCTTCTGGAGTATCAACCTGGGCGTGATTATCTTCTTTGGCTTTATTCTTGCCAATCTGTTCGCCGCTCAGGTGGCAATCTCCAACCTGTTGTTTCTGACCGTGGCACTTATCCTGTACCTCTACTGGCATGAAGGTATTCAACTACAGCAAAAGGCCTTCCTCACCTCAGGCATTCTCTTTTTACTGATCACCTCTCTCACCGGCATTGCGTACATTCTGCTCAGTTTCTCCCCTTACTACACTCCGGAAATCAGCCATCCCCTTCTCCGACTGCATGCCTTTACCGCTCTGTACGGCTGGAACCTGAGCGGCCTCGCCGTGATCAGCCGTCACGGAGACTTCCCGCTCCAGCTCCATTCGAAAACCGTTATCCTTCTCCACTGGCTGACCGTTCTCATCCTCTGCCCCCTCGGCTACTTTCAACCGGTCTTTGCCGTGCTGGCTGTTCTGGCCTATACCTGGCTGCTCTTCCGGCTCTTCTTCAACCAGGGAATTGTTGACCGGGAGCTGACCTCTCTGCAGGACGCCCACCTGTACACTGTCAAAAAATCACAGGTCTGATCCGGGCGGAACATGTTTAAAAACGCTCTCAACCATCCGCATCAGACGAACCGGCCCGGCAGTCTACAAACATTCGAAAAAATGCCTCCGATAGAGTAAGATGCGACAGAAGCCGGGCTGTTCAGGAGCTCTTTGTCTGGTTCAAACAAAGGCTCCACCACGGTCTTCTCCAACTCCGGAAAAAGGAGTGAAGGTGAGCGTGGAGCAGGCTGATATTACAGTACAGCCGGAAGAGATGAAAAACCGCGCTCACCACCAGCCGGCTGAGGAGGCTTATTGTGTCCGATCCGGCTGTTGATGCGTCCTGGCAATCATCTTCTCAAACCGTTAAAAGACCGACAGACATCATTATTTTTTCCCGTCATGATAACCAGACAGAACAACACCGTCCCCAGTCCTCCCGACCAGGCAGCTGCCTGGTTGCATACCGCTCATAAAGTTGCCGCCCTGACCGGTGCAGGTATCTCTGTGGGAAGCGGCATCCCCGACTTCCGCAGTTCCGGTGGTCTGTGGTCCGTCTTTGCACCGGAAGAGTATGCCACCATCGAGGTTTTTTATCGAGATCCGGGCAAGGCCTGGGAACTGTACCGGGCACTCGGCAAAACGTTGAACGGCAAGGAGCCGAATGCGGCGCACCGGGCCCTGGCGGATCTTGAAGAGATGGGTCTTCTGCACGGCATCATCACACAGAACATCGACAACCTTCATCAACAGGCCGGCAGCAGGAAAGTCTTTGAAATCCACGGCGACCATCAGCACCTCCAGTGCCTCCAGTGCGGCAATCTGGTACCGGTTACTCCCGAACACTATCACACGACAGAAACACCCCTCTGCAACCTTTGCACCTTTCCTCTGAAGCCAAATGTCGTTCTCTTTGGTGAAGATGTCCGGCAACTTGACGCGATTCACCGCTTCATCGCTGACTGCGATCTGCTGCTCGTGATCGGAACCTCGGCTCAGGTTTACCCTGCTGCCGCGCTTCCGTCTCTGGTTTATCAGAACGGCGGCCGCATAATAGAGTGCAACCGCGAACGCTCGTTACCGGACTCCATGTATACGGAGTCCTCCCGGCGTGCCGCCCTCTTTCTGCAGGGTGATCTGGTCCATACTCTGCCGCACCTTGTTCAGATCTGCCGCCGGAAGTAAATCAGGCCGGCTGCTTATCATCCTTGCTTTTTTTAGTGAATAACTGTAAGTATATCAGTTTCAGTTCTCTGTACTCTTCGCACACGTTCTGATGGATCCCAACGGACGTCCGGCCTCTTTGGCCTGACACTCTTTGTAGTAGCAATCTCACTGCCTGAACCAACAAACCCCTACCATTTGCCGCAAAATCCAGACTGAACCTGTTGGATATGCCGGTCAGGCTCTTGTGTCTATGAACAGGGATATCTGTCAACAGACAACGGGATCAGTCCCGCACAACCGGACTGTCCCTGCAGAATCACGAAATACCCGCCCGTTATGGAGGAGCCGTATGACCACCGAACCTCTCACCTGGTCCGGTCTGCACCCCGACCTGGTCCACACAATCACCGAACTGGGCTTTACCGGGCCCACCCCCATCCAGCAGGCTGCGCTTCCCCTGTTACTGCAGGGTCGTGACATGATCGGCCAGGCACAGACAGGTACAGGAAAAACAGCGGCATTCGGTTTACCGTTGCTCCAACGGATTGATCCTGAAAAGACCGGAGTCCAGGCACTGGTCCTGACTCCCACCCGCGAGCTGGCCATTCAGGTTGCCGACGCGCTCAGCAGCTACGGAGCTCAGCGAGGTGTCACTGTACTCGCTGTCTACGGCGGTCAATCCTACCAACAGCAGTTCCGCAGTCTTCGCCGCGGCGTGCAGGTCATCGTCGGTACGCCCGGGCGTCTCCTCGATCTGATCAGTCAGGGATATCTGCACCTGCACACCGTGCAGACCGTGGTTCTTGACGAGGCCGACGAAATGCTCAGCATGGGGTTCATCGAGGATATCGAATCGATTTTTGAACATATACCGCCCAGACGCCAGACCATGCTCTTCTCCGCCACCATCTCAAAGCGGGTGCTGGAGCTCTCGACCCGCTACCTGCATGAGCCGGAAACCGTCTCCATCACTCCAAAACAACTGACCGGTGCCACCATCAGCCAGCGGTACTATCTGGTCAACCAGTACGACAAGGTTGCAGCCCTCGCCAGATTACTGGAAATGGAGATCGTTGACAGTGCCCTCATCTTTGTCCGCACAAGGCTTGCCACCGGTGAACTGGCCAATCAGCTGACCACCCGCGGCTTTCCCGCAGAGCCGCTCAACGGTGATCTCAGCCAGGATGCCCGGATCCAGGTACTGACCCGGTACCGGAACGGTCAGGTCAAAATCCTGGTGGCCACGGATGTGGCGGCCCGCGGTCTGGATATTGATGACATCTCCCATGTGTTCAACTTCGATCTCCCGGAAGATCCGGAGGTCTACGTCCACCGGGTGGGACGAACCGGACGCGCCGGGCGGCAGGGCACCGCCATCTCGATTCTGACGCCCAAAGACCGGTGGCTGCTCCGCCGCATTGAACAGTACACCCATTTTAAATTAAACAGGGCCGAACTGCCCACCATTCAGCAGATAGAAAATCATCGTCAGGCCCTCCTGATGGAACAGCTTGAGATGTGGATACGACGCGGTCGCTGCCGCCGGGAGCGTGAGATGGTGGACACCCTGGTGCTCGCCGGCCACCAGCCCGAAGAGATTGCCGCAGCAGCCTTAAAACTCGCACGGATGGATGAAAAGAAACGGCCCATTGATCCGGTCACACCGATCAAAGAAGAGCAGTTTATTCCTCGCGAAAGGAAAAGCACACGCCCTGCCCGCCGCAACAGCCCGGCCATGACTGATCGTCGGCGAGTTGCAAACCGGGACAGGGACATGGTACCGGTAAAACTCGATATCGGCCGAGCTGACGGTATCGGAGTCAATCATGTGGTGGCCTCGCTCGCCCATTACTCGGGCATCACCTCCTCCCTGCTTGGCAAGATCCGCCTGGAAACACATCACACCATGGTCGATGTGCCTGAAAACCTGGTCGGTCGTCTTCTGGCCAGAAACGGAGCTTACCGTATCGGCCGCCGGGTCGTTACCCTGGAGAGGATCTGAGACCCTGTCTCCTCCGGCCGGCTGAAAAACAGGTTCTTCGCTGAGCAGCTTTCTGTTCCGGCCGTGAAACCGGCCCGTTCAAACCGGGCGGTGATGCGCTTTTGCTGCCGGGAGGCTCGGAAGACCGCCGGAACAGGCACAACACATAACGTGTCCGCACGCCCGGCTCTCTTGCCGGGTCATCTCATCCCGGTGCCGGGACCGGGAAAATAAACCGGCGCCCCGGATAAAACCTTTGGTGTTGCGCAGCTTTTCGCTATCATTGATAGAGACCCGTCCTGACCCTACACAGTCTGTCTTCACCGTCTTACTTTCATGAATGTCTATATCGCCCGACAACCGATCTTCGACAACCGCAAACGGCTCTACGCCTACGAGATCCTCTACCGCTCCGGCACAGTCAACACCTTCCCAAAGCAGGTGGACGGCAATGAGGCAACGCATGCGGTTCTGGGGCATGTTCTCTTCAACATCGGCCTGGATGCCATTACCGGCAGTTATCCGGCGCTCATCAACTTCACCGAGGATCATCTCCTGTCCAGAAGCCCGCTCCAGCTCCCCAAGGAACGGTGTATCATTGAAATCCTCGAGTCAGTCAGGCCGACTCCCCCTGTTATTGAGGCCTGCCAGGAACTGAACGATTCCGGGTACCTGCTCGCCCTTGACGACTTTGACTTCAACAGCGAGATTGAGCCGTTCATTCCCCTTACCCACCTCATCAAAGTGGATTTTAAAAGTGTTGACCAGACGCTGCTGGCCGACAGGATAGCACGAATGCAACAGTCTGCTCAGTCAGTAACGTGGCTTGCGGAAAAAATAGAAACCGAAGAAGAATTTCAAGTGGCTCTTTCCCTTGGCTTTGACTACTTCCAGGGATATTTTTTTGACAAACCGCAGATTCTCAAAAGAAAAACCATTGACGCCTCTAAAATCATTCTTCTCAACCTGCTGGGCGAAGTCTGCCGGCCGGAGATCAACCTGCGTAAACTGGAGGAGCTGATCACGCCAAACGTCTCGTTATCGTACAAGCTGCTGCGTTATATCAACTCTGCCTACTACTCACTCATCCGAAAGGTCGAATCAGTACGCTATGCCCTTGTTTATCTGGGCGAATACGGTGTCAGACAGTTTATTTCCATGGCAGCCGCCTCGGAGATCGCCCGGGATAAACCAACTGAGCTCATGCGCCTGTCAATGGTCCGCGCGCAGCAGTGTCAGCTGCTTGCAATCGCCTGCGGCCAAACAGGTGACGCTTCCCAGCTCTATCTTCTCGGGCTCTTCTCGCTTTTAGACTCCATGCTGGATGTTCCCATGGCGGAACTGACCGCCAAATTACCGCTGAGTAACGAGCTGATCCTGGCGCTTACCGAACAGAAGGGACGGTTCGCTCCCTATCTCCAGGCAGTTGTTGCCAATGAGAGGGGCAACTTTGACACCTGTACAGAACATCTCGCCACGCTCGGCATATCTCCGGTTGTCATGAGTTCAACCTACCTGCAGGCCCTTGCCTGGGCAGACAGCTTCGAAGCAAACCTGGTATGAACCGGTAGATATCAGGAGCTCCTGTTCCCGCCGCCCGCACACAGTCTGCAGACCACGGTCTGCAATCCGCACGGCTGCCATATCACTCCCCGTGCAGACAGGAACCGTAGAGACCCGCTGAAAGAGAGCATCGTGTCACACCGGAGATCCGGTTCTGAAACCGGCAGGAAATCCCGTGTGAATTTTGCGAAAAACTGACAACAAAAGCTGCTTGAATTTTGTCGTTTCATCGGGTAGCCTTGCCACGATTTTTGATCTCACCCTCTACAGCAGGAACATCTGTGACCGATACTCCCCAAGAACCCAGAAAATCCGTCATCCGCGAAAACATTGAGGCGATCCTGGTCGCCATTTTACTTGCCCTGTTTATCCGTACCTTTATCATCCAGGCCTTTAAAATTCCCTCCGGCTCCATGCTGCCGACCCTGCAGATCGGGGATCACCTCCTTGTCAGCAAGTTCATTTACGGGATCAAGGTTCCTTTCACCGGTGCCACCCTGATCCCCATCAGCAACCCGAAACCAAATGATATCGTTGTCTTCCAGTATCCGAAAAATCCGGACCTTGATTACATCAAGCGGGTGATCGCCGTTGCCGGTGATACTGTTGAGATCCGTGACAAAAAGATCTTTGTCAACGGTAAGCCCTTTGATGATCAGTACGGTGTTTTTCTCGATCCGATCATACACCCGTCCGGTCTTGACCCCCGCGACAACTTCGGCCCGGTCACTGTACCGGCCGGAAAGATCTTTACCATGGGCGACAACCGGGACAACTCCTATGACGGTCGTTTCTGGGGTTTTGTCGACCTCAAGGCGGTACGCGGGAAGGCCTGGATTATCTACTGGTCCTGGGATGTTCAGACTCCCTTCTTCTCTCTGGACAGGCTCAGCTCAATTCGCTGGAGCAGGCTTGGCAACATAATCCATTAACTGCAGACAACAGCATGGCAACCGGTCCCACCTTTGCGCACCGCCATATCCTTGGCATGGAACAGCTCTCGCAAGAGGATATCAACACCATCCTCAGCACGGCTGACTCCTTTAAAGAGATATCTGTCCGGCCCATCAAAAAAGTACCGACTCTTCGCGGTCTGACCGTTATCAACCTCTTTTTCGAACCATCGACCCGCACCCGTCTCTCCTTTGAAGTTGCTGCCAAAAGGATGAGTGCCGACACCTTCAACATCAACGCCTCCACGAGCAGTACGGTCAAGGGCGAGACACTTCCGGACACGGCCCGTAATATTTCCGCCATGTATCCGGATATCATTGTTATCCGCCACAGCTGTGCCGGAACCCCGCTTTTGCTGACCCGGTACGTGAGGGCCGCCGTCATCAACGCCGGAGACGGCGCCCATGAGCATCCATCGCAAGCCCTTCTTGATCTCATGACGGTCAACGAACACCGGGGGACGCTGAGCGGTCTGAAAATCGCCATCATCGGTGACATAACCCACAGCCGGGTCGCCCGCTCGAATATCATCGGCTTTACGCGCATGGGTTCAGAGGTCTGCGTCTACGGGCCGGCCACACTCATCCCGAAGGGCATTGAACAGATGGGCGCCACTCTCAGCCCCTCACTTGAAGAGGCGGTCCGCGATGCCGATGTGGTTATGGCCCTGCGTATTCAGCGCGAACGTCAAAACGACCCTCTCCTTCCCTCTTTACGGGAATACGCGCGTGAATTCGGCATCTCCCGCTCCATTCTGTCCCTGGCCAGGCCGGATGCTCTGGTCATGCATCCCGGCCCGGTCAACCGGGGCGTTGAACTGAACCCTGATGTGGCCGACGGTCCCCGGTCCGTTATCCTCGATCAGGTAACCAACGGGGTCGCGGTCCGGATGGCTTTGCTGTATCTCGTTATGGGCAATTCCTGACAGCAGGAACAGAACTTCACTGTCACAACTTCTTGTCTTGCAGAGGTCTGTTGCCGATGAACACCACCTGGCATTTCATCAACGGCCGAATCATTGATCCGTTAAACAAGGTCGATCGTACCGGTAACCTGCTGGTCATTGACGGTCGCATTGCCGTCCCTGACCATCCTGTTCCGGCCGGAACACCGGAGATCAATGTCTCAGGCTGCTGGATCGTACCCGGTCTGACCGACATGCATGTACACCTCCGTGAACCGGGAGAAGAGTACAAGGAAGACATTCTTTCCGGCTGTCTGGCCGCAGTAAGCGGCGGATTCACCGGCGTTGCCTGCATGCCCAACACCAGACCGGTGAACGACTGTGCTGCTGTCACGGCCATGATCACAGCGCGTGCCGCCGGAGCAGCGGCGCGAGTGTATCCGGTGGGTGCGATCAGCCTGAAATGTGAAGGCAGGCAGTTAACGGAATTCGGAGAACTCCGTGCGGCCGGGGTGGTGGCGGTCAGTGACGACGGCCAGCCGGTCGTGGACAGCCAGCTGATGCGGCGCGCACTGGAGTACGCCTCCGACTTCAATCTTCCGGTCATCTCCCACAGTGAAGACCCGGCGCTGAGCACCGGCCTCATGAATGAAGGACCGGTTTCCACCCGGCTCGGCCTGAAGGGTATTCCCGCTGCAGCCGAAGCAGTCATGGTCTATCGGGAGATTGCCCTGGCCGAATTCACCGGGACGAGAGTGCACATTGCCCACGTCAGTACAGCCATGGCCGCTGATCTTATCCGTGCGGCGAAGATCCGGGGTGTGCGGGTCACAGCTGAAACCGCGCCGCATTACTTTACGCTCACCGACGATGCGGTCACAGGGTTTGACACAAACACCAAGATGAATCCGCCGCTCCGCACCGAACAGGATCGCCAGGCCATTCAGGAAGCGCTCGCCGACGGTACCATTGATGCCATTGCCACGGACCATGCACCGCATTCCATTCTGGAAAAGGAAGTCGAGTTCGATCAGGCGGCCAACGGCATCATCGGTCTGGAAACGGCGGTTTCCCTGTCACTGGCCCTTGTCCGCGACAAGGTGGTCGATGAAAGACGACTGATCGAACTGCTGGCCGTCAATCCGGCTGCAATTCTCGGGTTTGATGCCGGCCACCTCAGTGCCGGTGCAGTAGCGGATATCACTGTCATTGATCCGCAGCAACAGTTCATCTACACAGCCGACCAGATTATTTCCAAAAGCCGGAACACCCCGTTTCTCGACTGGTCCTTACAGGGGCGCGCCATGCTCACCATGGTCGGCGGCTCCATCCGTTACAACCGGATCTCTGCCGCCCTTCCCTGACCGCTAATCTTCCACATAGGCCGCCGGATCTTTCAGCCCGGCCTCGGCAAACCCGCGTAATCTGAGCCGGCAGCTATCACAACGGCCGCAAGCCAGGGTACCGACAGGGTCATAACAACTGTGTGTTAAACTGTAGTCCACACCCAGCCTGATCCCGGTCTTGATGATCTCCTTTTTGCTCATGAACATGAGCGGTGCATGAAACCGGAAGCGGGTTCCCATGCTCCCCGCCTTTGTCCCCAACTGAGCCATCTCTTCAAAGGCAGCAAGAAACTCTGGGCGACAGTCCGGATAACCGCTGTAATCAACCGCATTGATTCCCAGAAAGATATCAGCAGCACCGATGACCTCGGCCCAGGAAAGCGCGTGCGCCAGAAACAGGATATTACGCCCTGGAACATAGGTTACCGGTATGTCCTTGTCTCCGGTTTCCGGGTTCCGGTCCTTCGGCACCGCAATGGCGTCCGTGAGGGCTGAACCGCCGATAGCATCCAGGTCTATGCGCAGGACAAGATGCCGTTTTGCCTCATAGGCGGCACTGACGGCCCGGGCGCGCTCCAGTTCAACGGCCTGACGCTGGCCATACTGAAAACTCAGGCAGTTGCAGATAAACCCCTGTGAACGGGCAATGGCAAGCACTGTGGTGGAATCAAGACCACCGCTGAGAAGGACAACAGCTTGGGGCTGAGACATGGTCAGGACCTCATATGCGGTTCAAAGACAAAGGGAAGCTGACGATGAAGAACAATCTCCGCCGGCTGTACATCCGCCTGGTAGGCTAAAAACCGAACTCCCTGCCCTGCTGCCCAGAGGACGGTGTCAGCATATACAGGGTCAATGCCGGCGGCAGGCGCACAACAATCTGCATCCCCGCGCTGCACACAGAACAGCACGGCCGCTACATTGCCTACTTCAACAAGCCGAACCAGCTCATGCAGGTGCCTGGTACCGCGACTGGTAACCGCATCAGGAAAAAATGCAGTACCCTGTTCAGCAAGCGAACAGTTCTTGACCTCCAAAAAGACGGTCCCCTGATCAGTTCCCAGACGGAAGTCCAAACGGCTGCCGGCAGAAACCACCACCTCAGGAGCAATGGAATGGATGCGGCCGAAATCTGTGATCACGCCCTGTTCCAGTCCCTCACGCACCAGAGCGTTTGTTCGACCGGTATGAATGCCGATCCACACTCCCTGTTCCTGAACCATCTCCAGGGTCCAGGCATACTTGCGCCTGATGTTCTCCGAATGACTGATAATCACCTTGCTTCCCGGGGTTGAACAACCGCGCATGGAACCGGAGTTCGGGCAGTGGACGGTCAGAGTCTGTCCATCCTCAAGACGGACATCGGCAAGAAAACGTTTATAGCGTTTCAGTAAAATACCGGTTTGGCAGCGGGCAGGCAGCAGCATGACAGTTTTGGGGAAACATGATAAGGAAGAAGGACGGAAGTCAGGTTGCTGGCTTAACGGATCACCGGCTGCCGGTCACTGTCTTGCAGAAAAGACAACTTCAACACCCGCTGAGACCGATGGAGTCGGCCAACCGTCATTTTCTTCAATAGTATCTTTCTCTATTATGATTTATAATGCGTTTTTGAAAAACGGTGTGCAAACAGGCGGCATACAAACTCTTCGGCATATAATACGTTCTCTCCTCTAATCCAACCGTAAAGGAGTGTCCCTATGAAACTCGGCATCAATGGTCTTGGACGAATCGGTAAACTCTCGCTGTGGAACCATGTTTCCAAACAATTCTTCTCAGAAATCGTCGTCAACCTCGGACGCAATGTGGGCGGAGGGTTGGAGGATATCGCCGCCGCCGTTGAAAGGGATTCCACCTACGGACGGCTCGCCATGTTCCTCCATGGTCACAAGGGCGGCAGGGTTATTGAAAACCTGAATGAAGAAAAGGGAACCATGACCATCAACGGAGTGCCGGTCACCTTCCTGCGGACAGCGCGCAATCCCAAAGACATCAACTGGCAGGACAACCAGGTCCGTCTGGTGGTTGATACCACCGGCGCCTTTAAGGACCCGACAGCTGATCCGGATGAAGGAAAGGGATCTGTTCGCGGTCATCTCATGGCCGGCGCGGAAAAGGTCATGGTCTCAGCACCGTTCAAGATCAAGGCCAAAGGCCTGGATATGCCGGAAGATGCGGTCACCATGGTCATGGGCATCAATGACGACGATTATGATCCGGCCAGACACAACATCATCTCGGCAGCTTCCTGCACCACCACCTGTCTGTCGTATATGATCAAACCGCTGCTTGATCACTTTGGCGCTGGCCGTATTCTGTCTGCCTCCATGGTCACGGTCCACGCAGCCACCGGATCCCAGGAAGTGCTTGACCGGCTGCCGGCGGCAGGAGCATCGGATCTCCGTAAAAACCGGTCGATTTTAAACAACATTATCCTTACCACCACTGGTGCCGCCAATGCCCTGGCCCTTGTCATCCCGGAGATGAAATCCATTGGTTTTATCGCCGAATCGGTACGGATCCCGACTTCAACCGGCTCGCTCATCGTTCTT
>JAAYDD010000263.1 GCA_012729435.1 Desulfobulbus sp. | reverse complement strand
GCTTTTATCAATATCACGTCACAGGTCGAGGAGTGTCTCCGGGAAAGTGGTATTCAGGAAGGATTGCTGCTTTGTAATGCCATGCATATCACTGCATCCGTCTTTATTAATGATGACGAATCCGGACTGCATCATGACTACGAGGTCTGGCTGGAGAAACTGGCTCCGCACGAACCGGTAAGTCAGTATCGTCATAATGGGTATGAAGACAATGCCGACGCTCATCTGAAACGGCAGGTAATGGGCCGGGAGGTGGTGGTGGCGGTTACCGGCGGTAAATTGCATTTCGGCACCTGGGAGCAGATTTTTTATGGTGAATTTGATGGTCGCCGTAAAAAACGAGTACTTGTTAAAATCATCGGTGAGTAGAGCAAACAGGATAACAGGGCAATCAATCAGCAGCCCGATGAAGGCAGCTGCGTTCATGTTCTGCTGTGCTAACCTGTGATTGCTGCAGCTGACGGGAAAGACCGTCATTGAATTTCTGACAACATAATAATTGTCCCATGACCGAGGCTTTCGTCAACCCCTCTGAGAAAATGGGCCTGCCGCCGGGTACACTTGTGCACGTCGGAAAGCTGCCCGCCAAAGCATGTCGGGTGACTCTGATACGGTATACCGCAGATCTGGCTGAAGAGTTTCCGGTAGAAAATATTGATGATATCTTGAGTCACCGGCAACCCGGCACAACTCTCTGGATTCAGTTTGAGGGGTTGGATACCGTTGAATTGCTGACAGATATCGGTTTGCAGTTCGACATTCACCCACTGGTGCTGGAGGATATTTTAAACACCCACCAGCGCCCGAAGTTTGAAGAGCACAGAAACTACTGTTTTGTTGTTCTGAAAACTCTGGCATGCAGGGAGGCACTGGCTGTCCAGCATGAGCAGATATCCCTGTTACTGTTTGAAGATATGCTTCTCACCTTTCGGGAGCGGGCAGACAACCTTTTGGATAATCTTCGCCAGCGAGTGCTTCATTCTAAAAGCCGTATACGGACACTGGGAAGTGATTATATGGCTTATGCGGTAATGGATACGGTGGTGGACAACTACTTCACCGTTTGTGACACTCTGGAAGAGACAATAGAGTCCATTGAAATGACCCTGCTCGATCGGCCACAGCCAAGGACCTTTGCCACCATCCAGCTGATTAAGCGGGAATTGATCCATATTCGCAAAGTCATTGCTCCGCTGCGAGAAGTGCTGCTTGCGATCCAGCGCAGCGACTCCGACCTTATCCACGAAAAGACCCAGCTTTATTTTCGTGACATTTTTGACCACACTCTACGGGTCATTGATACAATGGATTCATATCGTGATCTCATTAATGGTATGCTTGACATCTATATGAGTATCGTGAGCAACCGGATGAACGAGATCATGAAGGTCCTGACCATCTTTGCAACCATCTTCATTCCTCTGACATTTCTGGTGGGAGTCTATGGGATGAATTTCGAATACATGCCGGAATTACGCTGGCGCTGGTCCTATCCGGTGCTGTGGTTGCTTTTTTTTCTGCTCTCTACAGTACTGTTGATCATTTTTAAGAAAAAACGATGGTGGTGAATCTCCCTGGTTTTTTTTGTATTCATCGAAGACAACGTTCTTTCTTTACCTTTCTTGATCGGGATGTACCTTGCGGTACGGTGATTCCTCGTCTGTTTTCACACCTTTGATCCCGGATCAGCCGAATCTGCTGTCAGATCTCTTTTTCCGGACCTCATCTTCGCTGGCCTGCATCCATCCGGAGCGGCTGTTTCTTACAGCATCAAATTTTTCGACATAGGGTTTGATGTCCAATAAGGGGGTTCCGTCAAGTATGTCTACCCCTTTTATATAGAGTGTATTGCCGTCAATACTCTCCAGCTGAACAATGGAGAGTCCGATATGGTTCGGTCGCAGCGGGGAGCGGGTTGCAAAAACACCTCTTGTGAACTGATCAAGAAATGGGGTGACGAGCAGTTCAGTGCGAGTTGCCTTATGAAAACTGTAGATAAGGTATATATGACTGAACCCGGCAAGATCCTGCAGACCGTCGGTATACTGCTCTTCGAGCACCACCGTGCCCCGGAATTCCGTGGCACCTTTTGGTTGAATAGGCATGTTTTCAATCGATGTATGCGGTGAGTGAATTGTGCCGATAGGAATGATGGGATGCATTTGAAACCTTTATTGTTGTGTCGGCTTGCACCAGAGCGGTGGCAGTGGACAACGGGTCACAAAAAAAGGGTTACGGTTTGACCGTAACCCTTCATTCTACATCATGGTCGGAACGAGAGGATTTGAACCTCCGGCCCCCTGAACCCCATTCAGGTGCGCTACCAGACTGCGCTACGTTCCGATATACTGTAGAGTGTGTATGTATCACTGATGATGAAGAACTGTCAACCTTAAGTTAGGGATCAGCTTTTTTTCCTTTTTCCAGTTTTTCGAGAATGACCAGCAGTTCTTCTTTGATTTCTCTTAGGAGAGCGTTTCGATGCGCATCAGGATCGTACCATTTTATTTTGGTCAGATCGTATCCTTCATCAGTCAGACGTTTAATATATTTTCGTGCTCCGGAGATCGTGTATCCTTCTTCATGGAG
>JAAYDD010000262.1 GCA_012729435.1 Desulfobulbus sp. | reverse complement strand
CCGACTCCATGCGAACGGCGTTTATATTGTGTTCAGCCAGAGCGGACTTGAAGTCCGAAGCGGCAAGATCCAGAGAGTTCTCAGCGGCTTTTTCCAGATCAACCTGGAGAACCAAATGCATACCGCCTTGTAAGTCGAGGCCAAGTTTAAGACCGGCAGGAGCAAGGTATTTTTTCCACCAATCCGGTAGGTCATGGTACAGTGAAGGCGTAAGAGCCAACCCCGCAAAGACAAGTAAAAAGAAGACCAGCCCGATTTTGAGCTTTAAGATGGAGTTCATGAATCTGGTACCTTCAGTGTAAAAGAGAAGAAACGACACATCATTTGATAAAAGAAATAATATATATGCCGTTTCAGTGCGTTGTGCAATGGCGTGTTATTATTTTTCGCAAAGAAAGGTCTCACGATGAAGAAAGAGCGGAAGAAACAGGTCCTCTTCTGGAAAAGGGATCAGGGCTTCCGGTTGATTGCTGCTGCCATGCAGGCGGCACCAAAGCCGTTGTCGATATTGACCACTGCGAGTCCAGGCGAGCAGCTCGTCAACATACCAAACAGAGCACTGTAACCACCGGCACCAACACCATAACCTATACTGGTCGGAACCCCGATGACCGGTGCACTGGTCAGGCCGGCAACCACTGAGGGGAGTGCCCCTTCCATGCCGGCTACAACGATGATGACTCTGCCTTGTTGAAGCAATGGAGACTGGGTGAGAATCCGATGAATACCCGCGACTCCGGCGTCATAGACTGTTGCGACTGGGTGGCCGAACCATTCCAGGGTGATGCGCGCCTCTTCCGCAACCGGGAGGTCTGATGTGCCGGCAGTGACAATGACCACGGTTCCCGAGCCACTTTCTTCAGGGATATACTGTCTGTTACCGGTTAACAGGCGGGCTGTCCTGTGATACGTGAGTTCGGGAAGCTGGGCACAGACAGCTTCGGCCTTATCATCATCCACTCGTGTTGCCAGTACCACTGATGGCGTCCTCAACATGGCTGATAGTATCTCTACTAGCTGAGGGATGGTTTTGGTTTCCCCGAAGACAGCTTCCGGCAAACCGGTCCGGATGTCCCGATGGTGATCAATGCGTACCTCTTCCAATGTTTCCACGGGCCAGTGACGAAGGCGATCCATTGCCTGCCGGACTTCGATGGAACCGTTTTGAATCTGTTCAAGAAGTTTTTGGAGTGATCTTTTATTCATGGATCCGTCTGCCGGGAAGGGCGACAACTGTTTACGGACAAAGAGAAAGCAAACTGTTTACGCAAGATGTCCGTTTTGTTAGATTAGACTGGCTTTTTATTTTTCTAAATACATGAATATCGAGTCGTGGTCAACTAACCGGAGAAACCTGATGGCCGACAACCCTATCCCCGCCTTTTTACACGCACTGCTGCAACCAGGCTTTTATGATCATCCTGTCCATGAAGTTGAGTTGATACAGACGCATATTTCATGGGTTCTTCTTGCCGGTGATTATGTCTATAAGTTCAAAAAGCCGGTAAATTTCGGTTTTCTGGATTTTTCTGATCTGGCTAAGCGGCATCACTACTGCGAACAGGAGTTGTTCCTGAACCGGCGTTTATGTCCTGATATCTATATCGGTCTTATCCGGGTGACCATGGACGACACCGCACACTTTCAACTCAATGGTAAGGGGGAGGTTGTGGAGTACGGTGTTAAGATGAAAAGGATGCCGGAAGACCGTATGATGGTGAACCTTATCAGAACCGGTCAGTTAACCGCAGCACATATTGAGGATCTGGCCACTGTCCTGGCCGATTTTTATCATCGAGCCGAACACGGTGAAAATATAGCCAAATTCGGCACTGCTGCTGCGGTTGGAGTCAATATCCTTGAAAATTTTGAACAGACAGCCTCTTTTATCGGGCAAGGAGCACTGAGTCAGAAGCAGTACGACAGCATTGTGCGGTATTCCCGTTCTTTTCTTGCCAATGAGGCTTTATTTCAACGCCGTATTGATGGCGGTTACATCCGTGACTGTCATGGAGATCTCTATTCAGCGAACATCTGTCTGGCTGATAAGGTATATATCTATGATTGCATAGAGTTTAATGAACGCTTTCGTTACAGTGATATTGCCAGTGATGTCGCTTTCTTGGTTATGGATTTGGAGTTCCATGGCCTCAATGAACTGGCTCGTCTTTTTGTCGACAGATTTGTAGAGAAGACCGGAGACAGCGGGCTTCTCGAGATGCTTAACTTTTACAAATGCTATTTTGCTTATGTGCGCGGCAAGATAAATCTTTTTACGGCAGCGGATCCGGCAATCGATCCGGAGACCCGGAATCAGTGCAACAGGAATGCCGCCATCTATTTCAGTCTGGCCCAACGCTACGCGGAGACTTAAAAGTGAAAGTGCAGCCCACTGCGTACATGATTGTCGTTTTTTTCGGTATGACAGCCACCGGGAAGTCAACACTTGGGCGGACTTTGGCGACATATTGCAATGCACCGTATTTTAATACAGACCTGATCCGTAAAGAACTGGCAGGGGTGGAGGCCGTGCACCGGCAGCATGAAGACATCGGTGAAGGGATTTACAGCCGCGTCTTCAGTGAAAAAACCTATCAGGCCCTTCTGGATCGTGCGAATGAGGAGTTTGTTGCGGGAGAACGTCTCGTGATTTTGGATGGTTCGTACAGCAGACGTGCAGACCGTGATCGGGTACGGGAGTTAGCGGCAAGATGGGATGGTAAAAGTGTGTTTATCCATTGCATCTGCTCTGAAGAGGAGGTCCGTCATCGGCTGTCGAAGCGTGCTGCTGATCCGTCCGCGGTTTCAGATGGAAGATGGGAGGTGTATCTCCATCAGCAGAAAACCTTTGAGAAGCCCGATCATCTCGAGGAGCCCGACTGCCTGCAGTTAAATACCGAACAGCCGGCAGCTGACATGATGGATTGGCTGACTGCTCAACTGGGTTTGAGCAGGTAGACCCGGCTTGTTGTTAGAAGTTATTTACTTCATGGACAGAATCCGGAGCAAGTGGTTCTGAGATTTCGGACGGTATTTCCGACAGGTTTTCCGGTTCTTTTTCTTCCTTCCTTTCGTATGGCGCTTTGGTCATGAATTCCGGCATCCACCGGTTCATCCCCCATTCCGGTTTATTGCCGGCCTCCAGATGAGTAAGAAGTTCTTCTGCCTTTGGTGTGAGGCTTGAATCAGGGTACCGGGCTACAAGGTATTTCAATCTGTGCTTGGCCTCGTCATATCGGGCTGTGCGTACATAAAAGACAGCGACCATATACTCATGGTTGACGAGAAACTCGGTGGCATCCTTGATACGTGCTTTCGCCTCTTTGGCATAGGGCGACTGAGGATACGCATTGATCAGACGGTTAAAGGACTTGATGGCCTCTTTCGGACCGGAGATATCTCTGTCGATACGATCAGTCCGATTATAATCACACATGCCGATCTGAAACAAGACGTATGGTATAGCCTCGTTGGTCGGATGCCGTTCCTCAAAGGATTTGTAGAACACCTTGGCTTCAGCATACTGTTTGTCGTAGTAATGGGCGTCAGCTGATTTGAGTTTCGCTAACATGGCCTGGCTGCTGAACGGGTGTTCATCAAGGATAATTTTGAACTGTTTTATTGCTTCACTGTAGTTACCGGTGTTGTAGGCATCCATCCCCAGAACAATCAGTTCTTCCGGTGGTAGAGATTTCGGCTCTTCTTCCTCTCCGAAGGTGATTTTGTTGAACATCCCGCTGAAAGTGGAACATCCTGAGCAGACGGTCATGATTATCAGTAAAAATATCACTGAAGATCGAGAGATGACCGTTCGGAGTGTACGTTGAGATGGAGGCATGTGCGAGATTCCTATTCACTACAGTTAAGCGGTTGTTCCAGAACCTGGCTGCCGAGGTAGTGTTCTATTGCTAGCTCAGCAACTGCACCTTCGCCGGCGGCATTGATAATCTGGCGAAAATTTTTGCTGCAAATATCGCCTGCAGCCCAGACACCCGGGATGGAGGTCGCCATGTCAGCGTCGGTTATGATAAATCCGTTTTCGTCTGTTTGGAGATCTTTGGAGGAAAGGAGTTCGTTGTTGGGGGTAATCCCTATAAAAATGAAGATCCCTGTCACCTGCAGGGTGGATTCGTCGCCGTTCTGATGCTTCAGGACGAGACTGCGGACACCGTTTGCGTCTCCTTTAATTTCCTTAACGTTCGTGTTCCAGATGAAATCGATTTTTTGATTGCAGAAGGCTTTTTCCTGCAGGATTTTAGTGGCACGTAACGAATCACGCCGGTGAATTACCGTTACTTTTTTAGCAAATTTGGTCAGATGCAGGGCATCTTGAATAGCGGTGTTTCCGCCACCGACTACTGCAATGTTCTGATTTCGATAAAACGGCCCGTCACAGGTTGCACAGTATGAAACCCCACGGCCGGTGAAAGCATATTCTCCCGGGATTTCGAGATTTTTTGGTTTTGCACCGGTACAGAGAAGTATGGTTCTGGCGGTAAGAATTTCCCCGCTGTCCAGAGTAACCGATTTGATGTCACCGGTGAGGTCGAGGGATGTGATGGTTGCAAACCGTTTTTCAAGACCGAAACGATCAGCATGCGCTGTCATCTTATCCATGAGGTCAAATCCTGACACTCCTTCAACGAAGCCGGGATAGTTGTCGACCCAGTCAGTCACAAGGACTTGACCGCCGGTCGCCCCTTTTTCAATGAGCACGACTTTAAGACGACCGCGGGCCGCGTAGAGACCTGCCGTCAAACCTGCCGGTCCGCCGCCGACTATGATCAGCTGATACTGAGCGTGTTGCATGTTCACTTATTAAAAAGGCACGGCCTTTTCAATGCAGAATTGAGAAGTACCGTGCCGGGAAGGTGGTGTCAGATGGCTTTTTTAATAAGTTCTTGTAACTGGGTTTTGCCGACAGCACCGGTGATTTGATCGACAACTTCTCCACCCTTGAAGAGGATGAGGGTGGGAATAGCACGAATACCGAATTTACCCGGAGTGGCGGGGTTGTCATCAACATTCATCTTTGCTATGACAACCTTTCCGTCAAATTCAACGGCCAGTTCATCAATAGCCGGACCGATCGCCTTGCAGGGACCACACCACGGTGCCCAAAAATCAACTAAACAGGGAAGCGCGTTGCCGATGACGGTGCTGTCGAACTCGCTGTCTGAGATGTGAATTACTTTGTCGCTTGCCATTTTGTCCTTCTCCTTTTAGCTTGCTAAAAAAATAAGCGGAATTTATTCGCTTGTTGTTCTGTTATGGTACATGATGATTTTTCTTAAAAAAGACATTCTACTCTGCTGTCCCAATAGTGACAAGGAGAAATTGATTAACTGTATGGCTGCAGGAGCTGACGTAAGGTTCCTCTTTTAATTTTGACAGAAAAATACAATGCATTGTATATTCAACGTTTTTTTCTGCCTGGATATATTTTTTGTAATATTTTTTATGGAGGTCCGATGAAAACAGATCATTCTATCCAGTTATTTTCAGATGCCAAGGCATTGATTCCTGGTGGAGTTAACTCGCCGGTCAGAGCCTGCCGCGCCGTCGGATCCGACCCGTTGTTCGTCGCTGAAGCGTCAGGATGTACGATCACTGATGTTGACGGTAATCACTTCGTCGATTTTGTCGGCTCATGGGGACCGATGATTGTTGGACACGCCCACCCTGAGGTTGTAGAGGCTGTCAAGAGAACAGCTTCCCGGGGAACGAGTTTTGGGGCTCCCTCGCCCTTAGAGGTTGACTTGGCTGCCCGGGTGTGTGAGGCGGTGCCTTCCCTTGAAAAGGTCCGCTTTGTCAATTCCGGCACTGAGGCAACCATGAGTGCAATTCGGCTTGCCCGCGGGTTCACGGGCCGGAAGATAGTTGTCAAATTTGACGGGTGTTACCACGGCCATGCGGATTCTTTTTTAGTCAAGGCGGGTTCCGGTCTGATAACTCTCGGGATACCCGGAAGTCCGGGAGTGCCGGATGATATAGTTAAAAACACTATTTCAATTCCTTATAACGATGAAGTTGTACTGGAAGAAACTCTAGGCAATTCAGAACTTGATATCGCCTGTGTCATTGTTGAGCCGGTGGCAGGGAATATGGGGGTGGTGCCTCCAAGGAAAACTTTTTTACAGAAACTCCGTCAGCTGACCGCAAAACTCGGCATTATCCTTATTTTTGATGAGGT
>JAAYDD010000261.1 GCA_012729435.1 Desulfobulbus sp. | reverse complement strand
GGTTAATGTGCCGTTGTCGAGCGGCCATGGTGATGAAGAGTATGCACGGATTTTCAATCAGCTCATCTGCCCTTTAGCCCGGTCATATCGCCCCCAGCTTATACTCGTTTCCTGTGGTTTTGACCTCATGGCCGATGATCCGATCGGCATGATGCGCGTCACTCCGGCCGGTGTTGCCTATATGACCCGGGTACTCTGTGAACTGGCGGAGGAACTGTGTGCAGGAAAGATCCTTTGTGTATTGGAAGGGGGCTATAATCACACAAACATGAAAAATGGGGTTTTAGCCGTGCTCAGCGAGCTGGGAGGAGTTTTTCAGAATTGTGATTTTCAAGATTGGTTGACGCCTCGGTTTGAGTTACGATTGCGTAAATCTGCTGCGCATTCTGCTGATGTGGACCTGGCAATCCGGCACCATGGCCGCTGGTGGGATCTTGGAGGCTGAATCGTCACGGTATGAACCCGTGGGCGAAAACAGCAGGAACCATGATGTGCAGTTTTGTCAGGAAAGACCGCAGAGACAGTTCGGAGGCTTACTCTCTGGCCGGAAACCTAGGATGAAGAGAACAGCATCCGCTCTGGGTGAAACTGTTCTCAGGTGCAGGCGTACAAATGTGTTCTCACCCGACAGAGACGTTTGCAGATATTGTTCTTTTTGTCTGTTGACTGTATAAGTCATCAGCTGATTCTCATGAATAAACAAATTTAATCAATACCACCCGTCAACAGCCTTACCCATGAAGATAACAAAAGAAGAAGTACTCCACGTTGCCCGGCTCGCCCGCCTTGATTTAGATGACGGGGAAGTTGACCAGATGACCGTTCAGCTCGATGCCATTCTCACCTATGTTGCCAAACTTGACGAACTGGATACTGCAGACACGGCAGTGACCATACACCCGCACCGGCGGACCAATGTCTTTCGAGAGGACGAGGTGCACCCGTCCTTATCGAGAGAGCTGGCTCTGTCCGGCAGTGCAGAGCACAATGGTGAGGCCTTTGTTGTGCCCCGGATAATCGGATAATTTTCCCTAATTTTATTTTGAAATAACACGCATGAATATCACCGCAATCACCCTTGCAGAGGCTGTAGGTCTCCTTCAAAATCAAGAGATCACCTCTGTTGAACTGACCGAAGCTGTCCTTGATCGGATAACTGCTGTTGAACCGTTTATTCAGGCCTACCTCACCCTTGATCGTGACGGGGCTCTTCGTCAGGCTGAACAAGCCGATCGGGCCAGACAGAATGGAGTGGCCGGACCTGTTTGCGGCATACCTCTGGCGGTCAAGGATACCTTCTGCACCACTTCGATGCCCACCACATGCGGCTCGAAAATGCTGGAAAACTTCACCGCGCCTTATGATGCCACCGTTGTGACAAGGCTTAAACAGGCCGGTGCTGTTCTGCTCGGGAAATTGACCATGGATGAGTTCGCAATGGGGTCGACCAACGAGAACTGCGCCTTCAAGGTACCGCACAACCCCTGGAAGCTCGATTGCATCACCGGCGGATCCAGCGGCGGTTCTGCCGCCGCAGTCGCGGCTGATGAGTGTTTTGCCTCCCTTGGTTCAGATACCGGTGGTTCAATTCGTCAGCCAGCATCACTCTGCGGAGTGGTCGGCATGAAGCCGACCTATGGCCGAGTGTCCAGATACGGCGTGGTTGCCTTTGCCTCTTCTCTCGATCAGGTTGGACCGATAACAAAGGATGTCCGCGACTGTGCTGTGCTCATGAATGTCATCAGCGGCCACGATCCTCTGGACTCCACCTCAATGAACGAACCGGTTCCCGATTATACTGATACTCTTGCAGACGGATTACAGGGGCTGACCATCGGTATTCCGCGGGAATATTTCCGTTCTGAGTTACTGGATCCGGATGTTGAGCGGACTGTCCGACAGGGAGTAGCGTTACTCAAAGAGGCCGGTGCCGAGGTGATAGAGGTCAGCCTACCGCATACCGAGTACTGTGTCGCAGCCTTTTATCTCATCGCACCGGCAGAGGCCAGCTCTAACCTTGCACGTTTTGACGGCGTCCGTTACGGTTATCGTGATCGGGACGCCGAATCTTTACTTGAGATGTACACCCGCAGTCGCTCCAAAGGATTTGGTGATGAGGTGAAGCGTCGAATTCTCATCGGCACCCATGCTCTTTCCGCCGGTTACTACGACGCCTACTACCGGAAAGCATCACAGGTGCGTACCTTGATCAGGGAAGATTTTTCTAAAATCTTTGCCCGCTGTGATCTGATCGCCTCCCCGGTCACACCGACTCCAGCCTGGAAACTGGGTGGAAAAGCCAACGATCCGCTTGCTCTGTATCTTTCTGATATCTTAACGATATCGGCAAACCTTGCCGGGATTCCAGCGATGTCGGTTCCCTGTGGATTCAGCAGCAAAGGGTTGCCGATCGGCTTGCAGCTTCAGGCTTCTCATTTTAATGAAGCAGCTCTGCTTAAAGCAGCCTTCAATCTTGAACAACGCGCAGGCGTTACAGGAAAAAAACCGGTCATCGTCTGATATGCATCTTCCGATTCAACAACATATTGCTGCTATTATCCCGTACCCGCCAGGTAAGCCCATAGATGAGCTGGAGCGTGAATACGGGGTGACGAATGTCATCAAGCTGGCATCCAACGAGAACCCATGGGGGCCTTCTCCCAAAGCTGTGGCCGCCATTACCGCCATGCTTCCCAACCTGCACCGGTATCCGGACGGATCGAGCTTTTCACTCACCGGGGCCGTGGCCCGGTGGATTGGTGCGAGTTCTGATGAAATCGTACTCGGAAACGGTTCCAACGAGGTCATCGAATTTTTAGTCAAGGCCTTTGTCAGAGGCGGTGATGTCGTTCTGACAAGCCATCCCTCCTTTCTCATGTACCAGAAGTTCGTCCAGGTGCGCGGAGGTGTTAACGTGGTTGTTCCGCTTAAGGGAATGCACCACGATCTTGAATCGATCACCGCGGCGGTGACTGATCGGACCCGGCTGATATTTATAGACAACCCAAACAATCCCACCGGAACGTTGATCAGTCCGGGAGAGTTTCATCGTTTTCTTACCGGTCTGCCTGAATCGTTGATTGTGGTGGTGGACGAAGCTTATGTTGACTATACAGACCGGGACCAACGGATCGATATTCTCGAATATATTCGCCGGCCCGATACCTTGCCGGCAGTGGTTTCACTTCGTACCTTTTCCAAGGCCTTCGGTCTTGCCGGTTTACGTGTCGGGTTCGGCGTGATGCATTCAGCGGTTGCTGACCAGCTTCATCGGGTGCGTCAACCCTTCAATATCAATCTTCTGGCTCAGGCCGGAGCGCTGGCCGCCCTCGAAGATCTTGACCACTATCAACACACGCTCCAGTCAACCATTGAGGGACGAAAGTGGTTGACTGAGGCAGTGACGGAACTCGGCTGTCAGGCATACCCGTCTCACACCAATTTTTTTCTCATCGATGTTCGTGGCGATGCAACTCGCCTTTATGAGGCGATGCTGTATAAGGGGGTGATTGTCCGCTCGATGAAGGCCTATGGATATCCGAATTTCATCCGGATCACGGTGGGTACATCCGATGAAAACCAGAGGTTTGTTTCAGCCCTGCGTGACTGTCTACAGGATTTAGGTTATGTCCGGAGGTAAATTAATAGTCACGATAGACGGCCCATCCGGAGGGGGCAAGTCGACGGTATCCCGCTTACTGGCGGCAAAACTGCGGTTTACCTATCTTGATACCGGGGCCATGTACCGGGCTGTTGCCTATCTGTGCAGGGAACAGGGGATTGATCCAGCTGACGCCGCCGGGTTGACAGCTCTGCTGAGCACGTTTCGCGTTACACTTCTGCCGCCCGGAGCAGGTGAGGATGATGTGCGCGTACTGATCAATGATCAGGAGGTTGGAAAATATCTTCGAACCCCCGAGATGGGAATGCTGGCATCAAGAGTGTCCGCCTTGCCGCTGGTTCGATCCTGTTTGACCCGGATGCAGCAGGAAATGGGAATGACGGGCCGTATTGTGGCC
>JAAYDD010000260.1 GCA_012729435.1 Desulfobulbus sp. | reverse complement strand
TGGATATTATAACGTCAAGGCCGGTCGGCTGCATAACCTCCTGGCCCTGATCAATGAGCAGTATAACGGTGATCTTGGCAGCTTTCTTGATCAGCCGCTGTCTCTGCTGCGTCCGGAGCTGCTCTCTGTCAAGGGTATCGGCAGAGAGACCGCGGATACTATTCTCCTGTACGCCGCTCATCTTCCCGTCTTTGTAGTTGACGCCTATACCCACCGTATTCTCGTCCGTCATGAAGTCGTTGATTCTGAGTACGATTACGAGGCGATACAGGAGCTTTTCATGGACCATCTGCCCAATGATCCCGCTCTGTTTAATGAATACCACGCCCTTCTGGTGTGCGCAGGAAAGGCGTACTGCAAAAAGCGTACTCCCAACTGCAGTTCCTGTCCTCTGGAGGGGGTTTGAACGGAGTGCTACTGCGGTCTTTTTTCGCGGGGTGCATGTGATTCCGGTGACAACGCAGGCAGCTGCTGCCGGCTGTACCAGAGGAATTTACGGCAGATGCCGCGAATCATGCTGGCTTCCTTCTTTTTAAGATGTACTCTGCCCAGAAACTGCCGGATATTGCGCATCCAGTAGGTGCGATTTGTATCCTGGAGAAAGGTGATCTCATTCAGGGTTTCTCTGATATGCTCGTACATGCCCTCCAGGTCAAAGGAGTTGGCAAATTCTGATTTGGGGACTGCGGCAAAGGGATGGCTCTGTACGGTGGAATAGAGTTCATAGCAGTGAATGGCCACCGCCTGAGCCAGATTCAGGGAAGAAAAACCGGCCGTGGGAATCGTGGATGCAAACTGACAGAGATCCAGGTCTTCGTTGCTCAGGCCCGTGCTCTCCGGACCGAACATGAGGGCAATACGGCTGCTGGCCAGAAAAGGAGCGATTTCTGCCATGACTTCACGCGGTGTCTGATCCGGGAGGCGTTGTCGCCCCTGTCGCGCTGTGGTGCCGATCACCAGATGAAACGGAGCGACAGCCTGGCTTGTTGTTGAGCAGATGCGCATACCGTGGATGACATGTGCCGCCTTGTGAGTTGCCATTTTGAGCATACGTTCCCGGTCGAACAGCTCATGACTGACAACGATCAGTTCTGTTATGCCGAAGTTAGAGGCAATCCGGGCGGATGCCCCGATATTCTCGGGATATTTCGGTTCAACAAGGATGATCCCGATCTGCTGCAGGCAATCTGATGCTATCTGTCGTTTCACACCCGCTGTATGCGCCGGTATCAGTTATCTGTCGATTGTTCCAGCTCAAGAGGTCTCTTCGAGGATCTTTCTGTTCCGGAGCCGGTGGTGGTCATGCGTTTGAAGAACGGGATGATACCGCGCTCAGCCCGCTTAATTTCCTCCTCTGCCTCCTTTACCGTGATCTGCCAGGCCGGAGCAAATCCGGGTGACTTTTCAAACATGATCTCGATGGCCTTCTGATAGATCTGGACTTGACGGAGTTCCTGGCGGCCGGGTTTCTGGTTGAGTACCTGCACCATGTTGCGCAGGTTATCCCGTTCCTGCTTGACTTTACTCATTTCCTCTTTGCGCCGTTCATTTTCAGCAGAATCGATCTCCAGCTTGGTATGGAGATGTTCACGGAGTTTTTTGAGATTGCCGTTAAGCTCTCTGGCTTTTAACCAGCCGCGGATCCAGAGAATAGCGGCGATGAACAGACCGATGGTTAAGCCGCGCAGGAAAGGATTCGTCAAAAGACTTGAAAGCCAGCTGCTGTTTTCCATGGTGGTATCCTTTGGAAAAAATTGAGCGGAGCCTCTGTACAGGCTCCATCATTCATACTTTGACCGTGCTGATTAAAGTACTCTTTTTATTTGATATGTCGCTGTTCGTCAAGAAAAACCCGGGAGTTGTTTCTCCTGTCTTCCCCCCGCGGTGCGTGATACGCCGGTCGGTCAGCCGTCGGTTATCAGTGAAAAAGAAAGTTGTTTGTCAAGAAGGTCAACACGATCAAGGCGGACATGAATGCGACTGCCCAATTGATAGATCCGGTTGCTGTTTTCCCCGATCAGCCGATAACGGCGGCTGTCGAAAAGGTAGTAATCATCGGACATGCTGGACAGCGGGATCATACCGCTGATAAAGGTGTCATCAAGCGTGATATAGAGACCCGATGCACTGACACCGGAGATGATGCCCGTAAACCGTTCTCCAACCTGTTCCAGTAAATACAGGGCCGAGCAACGGGCGTGGATGTTGCGTTCAACATCAATGGCCTTGCGTTCACATTGCGAGAGATACGCTCCGGCCTCGGCGAGATCTGTCTTTGGTTGGGGTGTGAGGTGTTGTTCTGCAGTTCCGGTGAGCAGGGATTGAAGAACTCGGTGGGCTATCAGGTCAGGATAGCGACGGATCGGTGAGGTGAAATGGAGATAATAGGCGGCGGCAAGACCGAAGTGCCCGCTGTTTTCCGGAGAATATCGTGCCTGCTGCAGGGTTCGGAGCAGCAGGCTGTTGACGAGATACTCGTTCGGTGATTTTTTGGCGTGGGCTATGATCTGTGCAAACCAGGCCGGTCCCGTGGCTGAGTGCGGGGTGTGAATCCCCAGAGCGTGTGCGGCATCGGTAAAGGTTTCCAGCTTGGCAGGGTCCGGTGGTTCATGAATACGATAGAGTACCGGCAACTTGGCTTGACTCAGGCTTTCTGCCACTGCCTCATTGGCTGCCAGCATAAAGGCTTCAATCAGCTGGTGTGCCTCGTACCGTGCAGCCTGACTGATTTCAACCACTCTGCTGTTTTCAAGCCTGATAACCGGTTCCGGCAGGTTGAATTCCAGGCTGCCGCGCTGGATCCGATGACTGTTGAGGAGTGCAGCCAGGTGATCGGCCTGTTCCAGCATCGGTACCAGTTCTGCATGAGCGGCCCGGATTTCCGGGTTACGGACAGAGAGAATCTGATGAACAGTGGTGTAAGTCAGGCGTTTCTTACTGCGGATCAGGCTCTTGCGATAGTGTTCGGCCACGCGTTGACCTGAGAAGTCAAATTCCAGAACAGCGGTAAAGGCAGGGCGGTCGGTATCGGGCATCAGGCTGCAGAGGTCGTTGGATAACCGCTCAGGCAGCATCGGCAGCACCCGATCCGGGAGATAGACGCTGGTGCCGCGAAGATAGGCCTCCTGATCAATGGCAGATCCGGGCCGAACATAATAACCGACATCGGCAATGGACACATAAAGAACAAAACCGCCCTCGCTTCGCTCCACACAGATGGCATCGTCAAAGTCCCGGGCGTCCTCACCGTCAATGGTCACATGGAGCAGATGGCGCAAGTCAATGCGGTCACCTGAGGCCTGGGTGACGGGGAGCAACCGGGAGGCCTCATCCTCCGCCGTGGCCGGGAAATGTTCCCGGAGAGAAAACTGAAATATTGCCATGCGGATCTGCACGTCGGCCTGACGCGGATCACCAAGAATCTCAATAATCCGGCCGGTGGGACTCTGCTGCGAAGAACCGTAGTGGATGATTTCTGCGATCACAGCCATGCCGTCCCGGGCTCCGAGGTCTTCACCCCCTGGGATAAAAAGAGAGTAGGGGAGACGACCGTCATCGGGCAGAACCTGGCCGCCGGCTGGTGTCAGATTATATACACCGCATACTTTGGTGACAGCCCGATGAAGAACCTTGAGCACACGGCCTTCCCGCCGGCCTCTTGAGGTCGTGCCGGTGACGGCTATTACGACTGTGTCGCCGGGTCCTGCGGCATTGAGGTTGTGCGGGGCGATGTATATATCTTTGCCTCCTTTGACCTCTTCACCTTCAGGGGTCACAAAGCCGAATCCCTTGCCGGTGAGATCAAGCGTACCCTTCAGTTGTTCCGGTACACGGGCGGCGGTAAAGAGTTTTCCTTTTTTAAGAACGGTACCGGCCGTGAGCATCTGTCCCAGCACTTTGCGGAGCAGAGATGACTGCACAGGGGTAAGATACAGAGCGTTTACGATTTCGGCAGCGGTTAACGGTCCGTCCGCTTCCGTCAGCAGCGTCTGGATGGCTGTCTGCAGATGGTCCGAATCTTTACCGTGACGGCCGGATGGTTTTCGTTTTTTGTGAACCGGTCGTGGCCGCCTGCGGTTATGAAAAAATTTTCTCGTCATCTCTTTTTGTTTTCTGTTTGATGAGTATCTTTAAGTTTTCGTTGATATAATATTGCTTTGTTCGCCTGTGACTCTCTGTTAGATTAGAGTGTACGTCAGTCCTGATGAACTGTCGCGAGCATACACTATTTGGACCGGAAGAAAAGAAAAAGCCATGAGTGCTGACGTTATACCCGATGCAGTACGTTAAATTTGATCTCGAAGCTTATCGCCAGACCATGCATCCTTTCATCGGTGACGGACCGGAAGCAAAGGTTTTCTGGGATGCTCTGGATTTTGCTGTTGAGGCGCACGGTGAACAGTGGCGGCGCTCAGGGGACCCGTATATCATGCATCCGTGTTCCGTGGCCCGGATTCTGGCCGAGGAGCTGGACATCCGTAATCCGGAGATTCTGGCGGCAGCCCTGCTCCATGACACGCTTGAAGATGTTGAGGAGGTTACCAGTGAGCTGATTCGACGTAAATTCGGTGCAAACGTGGAGGCTATTGTTGAAGGGTGCACCAAGGTGACCCATTACAGTGGTGACCGGCAGAGTTTCAAAAAGCTTGTTCACCGGAAGATCTTCACCGGAGCGGCCGCCAAACTGGAAGTGATGATCGTCAAGCTCGCAGACCGTCTGCACAATCTCCGCACTCTTTCGAGCATGCCCAAGCACAAGCGACAGAAGATCGCCGATGAAACGCTGGATATCTACGCCCCGCTGGCAAATATACTCGGCCTGTTTGCCATTAAACGTGAGCTGTACAATCTGGCGCTTGCCTTTAAATTTCCCCGACAGGGAAATCGGTTGCAACTGCACATCAACAGTCTGCGTGATAATCCCGAATCTTTGGAAATTGTGACCAATGTTCAGTCCGCAATCGATCAACAGGGTTTAAAAGGAAAAGTCTCTCTGCGCACCAAGGGGTTATGGGCCTACTACGATGTCCGTAACCGTATTCTCATCAAAGAGATTGAAAGCCCGCAGGAGATTTTGATTTTAATGGAAACCAGAATGGGCTGTTATCAGGCTCTGGGGGTTTTGAATCAGCTGTACCCTCCGACCCCGCGGACGATCCGCGACTTCATCGCCAGCCCTAAGCCCACAGGATACCAGGGACTCCATGCCCGACCCAATATCGGCGGCCGGACCTATCTGTTCAAGATAAGAACAGAGGAGATGGCCAGAAGAGCCCAGCGGGGTATGGTGCGCGATTGGGGGAAAGACAACAGGGCGAGCAATAAGTTCTTTCAGGAGATCCAGGAGATGTTCGATATCCTCGGCAGTGACGATTCGGTCAGCTACCGGGATATGATCGCTGCCGGCGGCAGAAAGGAAATTTATACGTACACACCCCAGGGCGACTTGATCTGTCTGCCGGTCAACTCAATCGTTCTTGATTTTGCCTTTCGGGTGCACACTGCAATCGGGCACAGTTGCATCGGCGGCATGATCGGTCAGAAAAGGGTCGGGTCAGATTATCAGCTGCGTGACGGACAGGTGATTAAGATCATCCGACAGGACGGGCAGGTCTACTTTGATCCTGCTTTGCAGAAACTCTGTCAAACGCCCAAGGCAAGAGCCGAGTTGTCCAAGATGTTTCGATTACGGCGTGTAACCGTGTCCCGTCAGATAGGTGTTTCTTTGCTTACCCAGGAGTTGCGCCGGTACGGGGTCCCGTTTGAAGTGGTGGAAAAAAAGGAGATGGCCGATATCTTAACCTATTTTGATATCGAATCCATGGATGATCTGTTTCAGACCCTGGGTGAGGGAAGAGTACGACTGCGCGAGTTGATTTATGAGATCCGCAATGGACTCTATGCAGGGAGGCCAACGCTGTATCAGCCGACCGGGGCCTTTAACCGGGTGGATCTGGCAACTCTGGACCCGGTGGTCATCAAATTTTCCGCCTGCTGCAAACCCGGTCCGCTGGATAAGGGAGTCATCGCGCTTCTGAGTCCGCGAGGGCTTTCAT
>JAAYDD010000259.1 GCA_012729435.1 Desulfobulbus sp. | reverse complement strand
CGATAGTGCAACTGTTTGCTTGATCTTTCAGAAAAGCTGTGATCTTTGCCGAAGTTGAACATCTCAATCACAGATTTTTCATGGATAAAACGCGTGATATCATGAAAGGTCTGACAGTTTTTCGGCTGAAAATCCGGTGAGTCCGGATCGAGAAGATTGAGAGGAATAATGTGCTTGCTTACCGCTTTAAGCGATTCGAACACCGGGCTGCCCAGCATCAGTTTAGGTGCCGGTCGTGTCCATTCCAGCAGCGGGCCGATATTGCCGAGGTATACACGGCAGAGATCAGCCGCAACAGTGACCACATCACCGTTGTGGAGTTTAGCCATGGCACCGACCGCTCCAAATATGGCCGGTATACCGAATTCGCGGGCAACGTTGGCCAGGTGACCGGCAAATCCGCCCTGCTCGGACACCACTGCAGCAGCTCTGGCCACCAAGGGCGCCCAGGTGGGCAGGGCTTGTTCAACAACGAGTACTGCTCCTTCCGGGAACTGCAGGATGTCGACCTTTTTGGTCACTTTGAACACGTTACCGCTGGCAACTCCGGGGCTGGCGTTGATACCGCCATTGACGATCAGGGAGGATTCGAAACGTTTTAAGTCCAACCCCGGTCCCGGGAGAACAGCTTCTAACTGCTGCAGGGGGCGGGATTGCAGGATATAGATTTTGCCCTGGCTGTCAATGGCCCATTCGATATCCTGCGGAGTGTCGTAATAGTACTGTTCGATACGGATTGCATGATCAGCAAGATCACGGATCTGCTCGTCCGTGAGCGATGGAGCGTCAACCAGTGCTTCAGTCGTGGCGGTACGGGTATACCCTTCGCCGTCCAGGCAGACAACCTGGTAGTCTTTATTGTGTACTTCCCGACGGAGGATGGTCAGATTGTCATCCCGTGAAACAACAAAGATATCGCACAGGTCATTTCCATCCACCACCGCCTTGGGCAGACCCCAGGTAGCGTTGATGTAGATGGCATCATCCTTGTTGTCAAGCGGACTTCGGGTGTAAATGACTCCGCCGACCACAGCATCGACCATGGCCAGGCAACCGACACACATGGCAATATCTTCGTCCCGAAAGCCGCGGTTGAGCTTGTAGGCAATCGCCTGGACGCTGTATTTTGAGGCGAGCACCTGTTTGTAATAGTAGAAGAACCTGGAGAAACTCACGTTAAGTTCGCTTCGGTACTGTCCGGCAAAGGATGTATTTTCCGCATCCTCTCCAAAGGCACTGCTCCGGACCGCCATGCGGATCTCCTGGTCGTTGTTGGCCGCCTTCATGGCAGTATACGCTTCGACCACCGCCCTGTATATGGGTTCAGGGACTTCAGAGGCCATGATCAACTGTCGGATCTGGGAGCTGACGAGGTCAAGATTACGATCCTCATCAGAGCCTGCCACCTGAAAGAGTCGGTCGATTTCCTTCTGGAGGCCGCCTGCCTGCATGAACATCTCATGTGCTGCTGCGGTGATTGCAAAACCGTCAGGCACATTCATGTGCAGTCTGTTTTTCACGTCACCCAGCTTGGCCATTTTGGCACCGACAAGCTCCGTCATTTCACTGCTTAGAGCTGTGATCGGGATAACCAGCCGTTTGTCAGTGATCTGTTTGCGAGCGCCAAGAAGGCCGTCGATCTGTTTTTGGATGGCGGCAAAACTGTCCTTCAGAGCCGAATATTTACCGGGTGAAATAACCTCCATGCTGTTGATCATGCGGAACACATTGACTGAAATTGTGGTGCAGCGTGTTTGGACAAACGACATGCTGAAGGACTCATTACCCTGCAACGCCCGTTCAATATCAGCCATGGCCTCCAGAACACGGGTGTTGGCAGCCAGTAGCAGTTTAAAGTTGTGATACCGGGACTTGAAGGTCAGTCGCAGGGCTTCAACCTCTTCTTCTTCCAGGATCGGATCGTTTTCCTCTTGGTTGAGAAAGAGAAATTTTTTTGAAAATGTGGCCAGTTTTTTCAGCATGGAGTGCCTTCATCGGCAACAGAGACTTGACCGGTGCAAAATTGTTTAATGCTGCTGATCCGTCTCTCGCTGTTGCTTCTCGTTAAGTTTTTTTCGGGTATAGGCATCCTCAATCTTATAAAGCAGCTCATCGATATTGATCGGCTTCATCAGATAATCGAAGGTGCCCATGCGCATCAGTTCTATGGCATTGTCTACACTTGTATTGCCGGTAAGCATGATGACTTCGATCAACGGGTTGATCTTTTTAATTGCAACGAAAGTGTCCGAACCGTGCATGCCGGGCATCTGCTGATCAAGCACGACCACTTCTGGAGGGTCACTGGTCACCATTTTAATAGCGGTCTCTCCATCGCCCGCGGTCTGAACGATAAAGCCGCGTACCGATAACTGTCGGGCTGTGGCCTCCCGAAAGACATCTTCATCATCTACCAGCAATACCTTGAATTCACGTTCCTTCTTGTTCATAGGTTACTTGTGCGCGTTCTTTTACTAAGATTTGTTTACGGGTTGTTTTGTCTGGTTGTTGACGGGGAGCAGGATTGTAAAGGAGCTGCCTGTCCCGGGAATACTGTTCACCTTAATTGTTCCGCCAAGGTATTTGACGATGCTGGCTGCAATGCTTAATCCTAAACCGGTTCCTCGTCCGCCCCCTTTGGTTGTGAAAAAGGGGCTGAAAATACGCTGAATGTTTTCCGGGGGTATGCCTCTGCCGGTATCAGCGATGATCACCCGGACCATGGCCTCTTTATACTCGGAGGTGATTGTGATCGTGCCCCTATCGTCAATGGCATCACCGGCATTGACCAGTATGTTGGAAAACACCTGGCGTAGTGGTTCCGGTTCAGCAAGGATAGAGGGCAGGTCCGGTGAGAGATGGTATATTATCTCAATATGTTTTGGTTTGAATTCAACTTTTTTGAGGTTGCCGACCACCTCCTCGATGAGGATGTTAACATCGCATTCCACCACACTGGGGACACGACTTTTACCCATATCCTGTAATTTTCTGGTGATGCCCTTGGCCCTGTTGGCGGCAGCGTCAATGACGGAGAGCTCCTGATAAATAGCCTCCGGGCTGTGATCAAGTTCAAATTCCGGATTGAGCATATCGCGAATGACACCGCTGGTTGCCATGATAATCGCAAGCGGATTGTTGATTTCATGGGCGACACCGGTGGCAAGTTCACCGATGGAGGCCAGTTTGGAAGCATGAGCAAGCATCTCCTGCAACTGGTGTCCCTTTTCGGCCATGCGCTGTGCCCGGCTCACCAGCCTTTTGATCGTAAAGTACACCATTATAGAGATCAGTACGCTGATGATGACGAGACTGATGGTCAGAACCAGTCGTGTCTTTATCATACCGGCCTGGGCAACAGCCACCGGCTGCATGGCTTTGAGTGCCCATGGTGTCTCCTTGAGCCAGGCATACGCCACGAGCATGGTCTGGTCGTCACGCTCAATGTCCTTCACTCCAGAAGAGACGGAATCAGGGGGAACAAAATCGCCGCTGCCAATGGCCTGGCTGCGCCCCGGATCAACAACCTGATACTGTCCTTTCCGATTGATCAGCGTTGTTTCAACATCCTTTCCCTGGCTGATTGCCCGCAGGAAAATATAGAATTTGTCAGGATCAAGGGTGGCCCGCATGACGAAGGGACGGCCGTTGAACTGCTGCTTGGTGGCGATGGTAAAATGGGGAATCTTCCGGAAACCCATGTAGATATCGCTGATCAGATAGCCTTTCTGTTCTTTGATCAGCGTCCGGTACCACTGTTCTTTACTGTAGTTGCGTCCCAGCAGATTGGGATAGGGGCCGGCGTAACCGATCTGGATGCCCCGTGGATCAAAAAAACCGACATCGACAAAACCGTCGTTGAACTTTTGCAGGGTGGCCAGATAGTTGTCCATCTGTTCCTGGCTCGGTCTGAGGGAAAAATCCCTGTTATGAAAGAGATTGTAGATGTTGACCACCCGTTCCTGCAGATAGAGGTCGATGGTGTTTTTTTGACTTTCCGCTATTGCGGCCAGGTTAAGTTTGGCACTTTCCATCAGGGTATGAGTAAACTGAAAATGGAAGTAGGCCGACAGCAGGGCGTTGGGCAGGAGGAACCCGAGGATCAGCCCGAGAACCAACCGTGTCTGAAGTTGTTTGAAGTGCTGTCTGATGCGCTCTACATTGACCTGACTGTCGATCGGGTCAAAGACATGTTCGTCATCGGAGACGTCACTCTTTTTTTGGGGTATGTCATCCAGCAGGTGGCTGGTATCCCAGACTCTCATGTAAGTCGCCCGTATTTATGCTCTATTTCCTCTGAAGAGATCGTCGACTGTTCTGATATCTTGATCAGTGACGAAATGAGAATGAGCGCAGCAGGAAGTAGAGCCTGGTTTTCTGTCTGTGTCAGTGGACTATGCCTCGTTTTTTATTATACGCCTGCCCTATCGTATCAAGCAGCTCATTGAGAGGAGCAGGTTTCATAACATAGTCAAATGCACCCAACTGCATGCCTTTCAGTCCGAATTCCACCGAGGCGTGACCGGTCAGCATGATGACCTCGATTTCCGGTTTCATTTTTTTTATATGCCGCAGAGTCTCAATGCCATCCATGTCCGGCATTTTTACATCCAGGACAATGACATCAAAGTCCTTTTCCTTGAGCACCTCAAGCGCCCTGATCCCGCTGGATG
>JAAYDD010000258.1 GCA_012729435.1 Desulfobulbus sp. | reverse complement strand
GAATTGGTCATTGATCTGCGAGACGCAACGATCGATGATGACGTTTCAGGCCTTAACACAGACACCCTTGTGTCAGTATTTGAAGAGGGATTACTTTTTAAGAACAGGGTTTTGACTGTCCGGATTCATGATGATCATGAGTTCAGCCTTTACTCGGATGCAAAACCGATGACTCAGACCTGTTACTACACGGATGTGCGACTCGATACCGCCAAGATGTACTGCAAAGCAATGAAATGGCTTGAGCAGGAGGCCAGAATGTTAACACACTGACCCCTCATTTCCTGTTACTTATAACCTGCTGGTTCTGTTAAAGACAATTTTCACCTTCTGAGTCAGCAGATCAGCAGGTTGGTGAGATTTGGGAGAAGTGCCGTCAATAAACTGACAGAAACTTTCCTTATAAAGTACAAGCCCCTCTTCATGGTTTATCGAGGTCTGCTGTGTTGCAGGTGAAATTCAATCAATGCAGCAGCATCAGATTTTGAAAAACCGACTACATAAGCCCGTTCAGGATTGTTCGCATTCGTTCAACATGACTGCCTGGCCAAAAAAGCCGGTCACAGAATCGACAGATATAGAATTCGTTGTAGTAGCGGATGGTCAGTGGTTCAAGTCGGTGCATGACAGTTTCTTTTTTAACCGGTTCAAGCAGTCGGTTACAGGCAAGACAGCGGCTGAAAGGCCGTTTGAGCGTGGTTACACCGAAAAGGCAGAGAACTTCCCATAATTGGCCGGCTGGACCAACAGCACGAACAGCCCGCCCAAACTCGACTTCTTTATACTTGAGCAGATCTAAATTTTTTGTGAGAAGAACACGTTGTTCCCGTTGAACGGATACAGCAAGAGGACGCCCTCTCTGATCAGGGTCATACATTGTATCGAACCCGGCCATCCGCAAATAATGTGTCAGCCGTCCGACTGTAAGATCGGTGTAAAATTTAAGTGACGGTAAAGGAAGCGGACGCAACAGGCTGGTTTTGGTGACATCCCAGGGAGCGGAGATGGAGTCGATCTCAAACTCTTGACCTGACGATACCGGCCAGCTGAAATCAACCTCTTGGCCATTGCAGACGATGGAACCGATTTCAGTATGCGGAGGGCCAAAAGCCTCAAGGACATCTTTGATTGCTGCGGCTCTGGTAAACGGCAGCAGCACTTCCTTTCTTCCCTGCCAGCGGTTATGAAGCAGTTCTGTCAGCGACCCGTGAAAGCGGAAACAAATAGACATATCGGGTGTATCTATAACAGACCCAATGGGAAGCGTTTATTTTACCTGTTCATTGCATGAGCTCAAACTCGTTGGATACAGATTCCAGCGGCATCTGCTCAAATGGTCTGTTACAAAATTCAATTTTAATTTTATAACGGCCGGCAGATAGATTTCCGGGCAGCCGAATGGTCAGTCTCCGGGAGGTATGCCGATCGCCGATCCAATAACAGGTGGTTTCGGCAGATTGAGTGAGCTGGACAGTTGCCGCAGGATGATTCAAATCGTCTGCACGAAACACCTGTATGGCCGGGGAGACACCGAAATCAAAACTGCTGAGACTCGAGAATGAAAGACGGAGCTGTTCATTGTGCCGATACCGGTCAAACTCTGTGGAAAGATAGGCATGACGATTGTAATCGGGTTTTTTGTTCTGTGTTCCCGATGTGGCAGCTTCCCAGAAACGAGGCCGACCAGCATCCAGATGAACTGTTTTACCGCCGTAGTGGCCGATACCACAGCAATTTTTCGCTTTCACGGTTTCCCAGATTTTCTTTCCGTCCACACCCTGCAGCCAGAAATCAACAGCCAATCCGTCCTGGTGTGTACTGGTACGGGCAACATTGTTGCCGCTCTTTCGTATTTTATCGTTGTATTCAGGGCTTCGATACGCTGATTCAACGTTTATCGTCTGTCCAGGAGCCAGAATATCAGCAAAATAACTGAGCATGAAGAGGAGCCGAAGGGAAAAATGTTCTCCTTTTTCTTCGGCTGGAAAACCGAGTACCCAGTCAGCCTTGTGCAGTGCCTCTTTATTGAAAGAACCATCGGGATTGAGCAGGTGTATCTTTGCTTCCCGCTGGTTACGGAAATTTTTCAACCGCATGTCACCGCTGCCCATAAGAAAAAAACGGTCCGGTTCAATGGTTGCTGCTGCGTGCTGATCCGGGTAGAGCATTCCAATGGAAAGAATGAATGCTGTTATAAAAACAAGAGGATAGCTACGGGTCATTGATTGGCTGTTTTTTATACGTATCTGTTATAGATTTCCGGAAAGGCGAGTTGTCACCCGATATTTAATCCGGCAGGTTTTCAATGAGCACATTCTGATTACGAAGGGCGGCAACCAGATTTTCACGTGCTTTCTGCTTACTGTTAATCTGAAGTTGCAGCCAGGCACGCCATTCTTCTCTCTTTTCATACCCGGATGCACCGACTTCTAAAGATGGGCTGCTGTCGAACTGTACGCGGGCCTGTTGAATTTCATCGGTTAACTGTTTGTACTGTTTTAAGAAAAGCGCCAGGTCCTCGAGTATATCATAATTGATGATCAACATATCGGATGTTGATGGTTCTGCTGCTCTGGTCATGGTTTCTTATTGTTGCAAAGAGTTTTCAATCAAGTGAAATCTTTCGGTTCTTCACCTTGCAAGGTTCAGAGAAAAGGTAGAGTATTGCAAAAAAAGTGCAACCAGGCAACCGACATTTTTCCTGAAAAGTTCTCGCCGGCTTTTATTCTGCACGGCGACACAGATTTTCCACCTCCTGCCATTTCTGCAACAGTCGTTTCTCAGAAACAGGCTGGGCTGTTCCCAGTTCCGGGGCAAAAAGAGAAACTTTATACTCTTCCAGCATCGTCAGATACTCTTCCTGACAGATCTGGCAGGCGTGAGTGGGGCGGGAAAAAAAGGCCATTTCCTCTACTTTGGAAAGTGATCTGACAAGCTGTTCTGCTTTTTTTCTGTCTTTTAATGGTGAGTGCTCTGCCCGTTCAATGCGTAAGGCCAAGGCCTGAAGGTAACGAGGCCGATGTTTGAGTTGCTGTGCTCTCAATGTTTCCAGAAACCGGGCGGGCAGGATCTGTTCCAGAGAGTTCAGAAACTCTTTGTGCTGATCGGGCAAATAACTCCTGGCTTCTTTTGTCCGTGCCGCCCATTTTGTGATTTTGTCTGAGACAAGCCGACGTTGGCGAATAAGTTCATGAATTCTGTCAAGGAGTTCATTCACAGATCGAGTAATATCCTGAGCTGAGACCGTTGTAACAACGTTTTGAAAATGACGGGATGACGGGATTTCTCCGTTCCAGGTCCCGAAGATATCGTCCAGAAGAAAGGCCTGAAGTGCTGAACGTAATGCACCGCCAGTCAATCTGGCACCAAGACTGAGCCAGGAAGCGGAATGACTGGCGAGCGAGGCTTTACAGAGTGTACGAATGGCATTCATCTCCCTTTTAAACTGCCTGCCGTAAAGAAATTGCAAACCCGTACGATTGAGTTGTCTGCTCTTTATCTCGTCTTCTATGTAGCGTAACTGTACGGTATTCTTTATTTCGTCAACCTCCAGGGACGGGAAAAGCAACCCGACGACCTGGCCTTTATGATCAGTCAGTGACACGGTTCGGGTAATATCATCCAGATCGGTCGCGGTGATGGTGCGTACCGGGGGTATTTTTGATTGGCTGATGTTTTTCGTGTTTTGCGGGAGAGCAGCGTCCGCCAGGAGATCATCGAATATTCGGCTGGCAAGCAAGGCATTTCCCTGTTTATCAACAAGGAGAAAACGCATTCGAAGATGCGGTGGGAGAAGGTCAGCCTGCCAATCGGCCCGTTGTACGGAAATCTGGTAACGTCTGGCCAGTATATGTTCGAGCTGTTGATACAGTGAGCCCTTGCCAACAGCAAGGTTATCGAGAATCCGATCAACTGTGTCCGGTAAGGGCACTAGGCGGCGTCGGAGATTTTTGGGTAGACGTCGAAGCAGGAAGAGGATTTTTTCCGGAAGAAGTCCGGGAACGAGCCACTCAAATGTTTGCGGATTGATCTGATCAAGCAGGGAGCCGGGAATACGGACAGTTACACCGTCAGCCTCATGTCCCGGGTGAAAAAGATAGGATAGTTCAAGGTTGAAATCTCCGACTTGCAGAGACAGAGGATAGCGATACCGTTCTTCGGGTTCAGGAACGATGCTGCAGATATCCTCTTCGGTCATCCGTAACAGGCTGTCGCTGTTTTTTTGCCGGAGCATTCTGTTAAGTGTGAAACGATCGTACACCCGGTCTAATCGTGACGCATAGAACTGATAGAGCACTTCAGGTTCCACAACGATGTCACGGCGACGAAACCGTTCTTCCATCTCCTGAAAACGGGCGACCAGGGCGACATTATGTTCAAGAAAATGGTACTTTCCACCCAGTTGGTTCTCCATCAGGGCTGAGCGGATGAAAATATCTCTGGCCTCCATCCGGGTCGATTCGTTAATCTTGGCATACTCAACCTTTCGACGGGCAACAATGGTTAAACCAAATAAGGTGACGCGCTCAAAGGCGATCACTTTGCCGCTTCTTTTTTCCCAATGAGGTTCGGACCAGGACCGTTTGCAGAGAGTGCCACCAAGCCGTTCCAGCCAATCAACATCGATAGTGGCGACGGTTTTTGCAAACAGCTGTGTGGTCTCCGTAAGCTCAGCTGCAACAGCCCATTGCGGACCCTTGTTATACAAGGCTGATCCGGGAAAGAGGACGACTTCTCTACCACCGGCTGTTATGTACACGTTTTTTTCTTTTTTCAGACAGATGTTGCGGAGAAAGCCGCTGGCCAAAGCCATATGGATTGCTTCATAGCCGGCGGCAGTCGCATTCAGACGCGCCTGTTTTGCCTCACGAAGGAGGCGGAGAATCTGTTCCTGAACATCCTTCCACTCACGCATCCGCTGCCATGACAGGTAGTTGCTCCTGCAGTAACGGGACAGCTGGGATGAGGAGGGGGAGGTGTCTTCATCTCCAAAAAAATCCTGCCAGATATTGAGCAGGGTAAGGAAATCTGAACGGTTATCAACAAATCGCTGATGAGCCTCTTCTGCTTTGCCCTCTTTACCTAAGGGACGTATACGTGGATCCTGGATGGTGAGAGCGGCTGCCAAAATCACGATTTCACGTGTTGACCCTGTACTCAGCGATTCGATAATAATGCGGGAGATACGGGGATCCAACGGCAGTCGAGACATCAGACGCCCTTTAGGTGTCAGATGTTGCCTGCCGGTTAACGCTCCGAGTTCCGTGAGTGTCTGGTAACCATCGCGAATGGCTGATCCGGAAGGCGCATCAATAAACGGGAAGCTATCGGGGCTGCCGAGTTTCAGGGCGATCATCTGGAGAATAACTTCGGCGAGATTGGATCGCTGGATTTCGGGCGGTGTGAAATCTTCCCTCAACAGAAAATCCTCTTCGCTGTACAGCCGGATACAGGTCCCCGGTCCGGTACGACCGCACCTGCCACGGCGCTGTTCACAGCTTGCCCTGGAGATTCGGCTGATCTTGAGACTGGTGGTCCCGGTTCGCGGATTGTATCGGGAAATCCTCGCCAGTCCGGTATCAATCACAAAACTGATGCCAGGTACAGTGATCGATGTTTCAGCCACATTTGTGGCAACGATGATTTTTCGACGGCGTGAGGGCCGGAAAACTTTCCGTTGATCAGCAGCAGAGAGTCTGCCAAACAGCGGAAGAAGGAGATGGCTGCTGTTGAGATGTTCCAGCCCGTCAAGAGTGTCGAAGATATCCCGTTCAGTGGGCATGAAAACAAGGATATCACCGCCAAGGGGTTCGGCGGCAAGCTCCTCAATCACCGAGATAGCCTGGTGAACGTAGGAGATATCTTCTTCATCCTGTTCCGGGATCTCCCTGTAGAGTGTTGTGATGGGATGGGAGTATCCGGACACTGACAGCACCGGTGCGCCGGCGAAATGTGTGCTGAATTTTTCAGCATCTATGGTTGCCGAGGATATGATCACCTTCAAATCCGGCCGAGCCGGCAACAACTGCTTGATATATCCGAGAAGAAAGTCGATATTGAGACTGCGTTCATGTGCCTCATCAATGATCAGAGTATCGTACTGTTTTAACTCCGGGTCATGCCGGGTTTCAGCCAGCAGAATACCGTCGGTCATAAATTTGATGAGTGTTTCCGGTGAGGTCCGATCATGAAAGCGTATCTTAAAGCCTACCTTGTTCAGCGATCTGGTCTCTTCAGCAACCCTGTCTGCCACGGATACCGCAGCAAGGCGACGTGGTTGCGTACACCCGATCATGCCGTTGGTCCCCTGACCGGCTTCAATACACATTTTAGGGATTTGGGTCGTCTTTCCCGAGCCGGTGTCACCGACAACGATCAACACCTGATGTTCACGAAGAGCAGTGATGATCCGATCCCGCTGTTCGCTGACCGGTAATTCGGGAGGATAATAAAAATACATGAATTTACGGAAAATTTCTTGAGCAGGCCGGTGAGTTCGGAGTATTAGTCGTGTTCGATGTCTAATTATGGTTCCTATACTTGACTTTTATCGATGCGGCATCTGAAATATAACTATCCTTCAAAGCCGGCCTGTTCGAGAGGATCGGATATAGAGCCAGAGACGTCTTATTTATTGCAGGTACAATCAAAAACAGAATGAGGAGTTATGAAAGCGATCAGAAAGGCTGTAATTCCGGTTGCCGGATTGGGTACACGTTTTTTACCGGCTACCAAGGCAATTCCCAAGGAGATGCTCACCATTGTTGACCGCCCGACAATTCAGTATATAGTTGAAGAAGCCGTGGCATCGGGTATTGAGGAGATTATTCTCATTACCAGTGTCGGCAAATCAGCTATTGAAAACCATTTCGATTATGACTTTCAGCTCGATACGATCCTGAAGGCCCGCAACAAAGTACAGATGCGAGAAGAGCTGACCAATATCTCCAATCTGATCGATATTGTTTCTGTCCGCCAAAAAGAACCGCTCGGCCTGGGGCATGCCATATGGATGGCCCGTAATGTTGTTGGTGATGAGCCGTTCATGGTCTTGCTGGGGGATGACCTGGTCATGAGCAAGGTCCCCTGTTGCAAACAGATGATCGACCTGTACAATGAAGTGGGTGAATCAATTGTTGCCGTCCAGCACGTTCCCATGGATGAAACGCATCAGTACGGTATTATCGAAGGCATGCCGGTGGACCAGGAGCGCACGTACAAGGTGACTCGGATGATTGAAAAACCGGCTCCGGGTACCAGCCATTCTGACATGGCCATTATCGGCCGGTATCTGCTGATGCCGGATATTTTTGAGTTGCTCGAGAAGACCACTCCGGGGCACGGTGGAGAGATCCAGCTTACAGATGCTCTCCAGGCCCTGTCCATTAAACGGGATATGTATGCGTATGAGTTCAACGGCAAACGTTATGACGCCGGTGATAAACTGGGATACCTTAAGGCTATTGTCGATTTTGCGATTCGCCATAACACTCTTGGCTCCCCGTTCCGCCAGTATCTGAAAACCGTTTGTGCAGAATTAGACGGCTGACAACCGGTATGTAGAGGCACGACCGTGCTGTACGAAGTTGCTGTTGATGCACCGCTTGCCACTACTCTGACCTATAGCCAGCCCGTTGAGAGAACTGATCCGCTTCCGACGGGCTGTTGTGTTCGTGTCCCTCTGGGAAGGCGCATGGCCGTCGGTTTTATTCTTGGCCCGGCCCGACAGCCAAATGTGGACGACCAGCCCTTTGCCATCAAACCGATAGCCGAGGTGCTTCTTGAGTCGCCGCTTTTCCCGTCCACGCTCACCTCGTTTTATCAGTGGATTGCCAGGTACTATCTGTATCCTATCGGTAAGGTGCTCCGGACAGCCGTTCCATTAGCCCCCGGCTCGCGAAGCGGCCGGCGGGTAAGCCCTAAAATGAAGAGCGTTGTACGTCCGGGTCCGCTGCTCTTATCGCTATTGTCCACCCAAATTGATTGTAGTTTTGACACAGTTGTTGATCATCTGCAGAACAATCATTCCATTGCTTTAAAACCGGCGGAAAAAAAGACCCTCCAGCTGTTTTTCACCTTCTACTGTCAGCAAAACGGTACATCCGTAAAGCGTGCACTCATAACAAAGGAGTATGGAGGTGCCGCACCACGTTTACGAAAACTCAGCGAACTCGGAATTCTTGAAATAACCGATGAGCAGGTGTTTCGTGATCCCTTTCACCGGGTAACGCCACCGGTTTTCCAACCTCTGCACCTGACCGGAGAACAGAAGGCCGTTCTTGAAATCGTGTTACCGGTCATTTCAACCGGTACTTTTAACCCGTTTCTTCTTCATGGCGTGACCGGATGCGGCAAGACCGAAGTGTACCTGCAAGCCGTAGAGCATGCTGTGGCTCTTGGTAAGACAGCGTTGGTTTTAGTTCCTGAAATTGCTTTGGCGGCACAGCTTGAAGCCTTGTTTTACGCTCGTTTCGGAACGCGACTCGCTCTGCTGCATAGCGGTCTGTCCGATGGACAACGTTTTGATCAGTGGCAGGCGATTCGCTCCGGCAAGGTGTCGGTGGTGCTTGGAGTCCGCTCCGCTGTTTTTGCACCCCTGGAAGATCTCGGCGTTATCATCGTTGATGAAGAACACGAACCCGCCTACAAACAGGATGACGGACTGCGTTACAATGCCCGTGATCTGGCAGTGCTGCGAGCTCAGATGACAGAATGTCCGGTTGTCCTTGGTTCAGCGACGCCATCAATCGTCAGTTATTTTCACAGCATGCATGGGAAATACACCCTGTTGACAATGGCGACACGCGTCAAAAAACAGGCATTACCTTTGGTTGAGATTGTTGACCTCACCACTGCAAAACGCAGCCGACCCGACCTTGCCTTCTCTGATGAGCTGATACGTGCCATGGCAAAAACTCTGGATGAAAAAAAACAGAGTCTTCTGTTTGTCAACCGGCGAGGCTTTTCACCTTTTATGCTCTGCCGTGATTGCGGAGCCACTCTCCAATGTCAGAACTGTCATGTTTCTCTGACCCTGCATCGAAGGACGAACCGTCTTCTCTGCCATTACTGCGGAGCGAGCCGACCGGTTTATACAATTTGTCCTGTCTGTCACTCCACCAACGTTGTTGGCATGGGAATCGGTTCAGAGCGGGTTGAAGAAGAGATCACCCAGTTATTTCCGGAAGCCAGAGTAGCCCGTCTTGACAGTGATACAGTCGCAAACCGTAATCACTACCTGAAGATACTGCAAAAAGTTCAGTCACGCGAAATTGATATTCTGATCGGGACACAAATGGTCGCAAAGGGCCTGCATTTTCCGCACATCACCCTGGTGGGGGTTGTTTGGGCTGATTCCGGGCTTGGAATACCGGATTACAAGTCAGCTGAGCGAACTTTTGCCCTTCTGTCTCAAGTGACTGGGAGAGCGGGTAGGGGGGAAGATCCTGGGCGGGTTATCGTTCAGACCCATCAGCCACAGCATTACAGTATTACAATGGCACACGATCAGGATTACCAGGCCTTTTTCAGGTCAGAGATTGCTGTGCGGCAACCTTTCAAGTATCCGCCTTTTTCAAGATTAGTCAACATCCGTTTCAGTGGTCTGCGGGAGGAGCAGGTGAAACAGGCAGCGACCCGAAGTGCTTCGTTTTTACGTCTGCAGCATCCTTCTGGTTCTGTTGAAATTCTGGGGCCGTCACCTTCACCGCTTCCAAAACTCAAAAACCATATACGCTGGCAGCTGTTGCTCAAAAGTCCTTCTTCAACTTTGCTGCATTCGTTATGTGAAGCACTCTTGTCTGAAAAAAAACGTATTTGTCCTGGTTCAGTGACAGTACAGGTTGATGTTGATCCTGAAAATATGATGTAAAACTGGACCGTTGGAAAACGCCCCGGCGGCAAGGAGGGAGGACCGCCAGGGCGCTTCGGCGGGGGGGTGCAGCGTGGATGTCAGTGGTTATTTAAAACGATGATGCCGTCCCATCGGACCTTTTCCCAGAACACCCTGACAGGATGTGTAATCCGGGTTCCACCCCATGCCGGACCATGAGAAAGGAAGGCCTGCCTCCTTGGCTTTGGCTCGGAGGTTCTCCTGCAGCTCAAAAATTTCTCCGGCAACTTGCGAGGCTTTAACCGTATCAGGGGTTCCTGCATACAACAATGCACGCATGACAGCTCTCTTTTCAGCAAGTTCCTTTCGAATAGCCACGGTGTCATCAAGGAATTTATCGTGCGCCTTTTGTATTTCTGTGTGCATCTGTACCCGGCTGACCAACTTCTCAGAACCGGTAGTCTTTGCTGCATCAGTTGAGGCCGGTTGTACAGGTTCTGCCAATGCCGCCTGACTGATAGTGAATGCCAAAGCACTGGTAAAAATAGTTGCTGCCACAATTTTTTTTGAAGGCATGTTCAGCTTCATAATAGGTCTCCTGTTCATGGAAGATATGAGAAGATCGACTTGTCAAAACTATAGCTATTGTCATGCCAACTTTCTTTCGTTAACATACAGCACTGTTTTAGCGTGCTTTTCTTAAAGAATAAACAGGAAGCAACTGAAAGACACTGTTCCGTTATTACCCGGGCAGGGAGAGGATTGTGAGTAAAAAGTATCCAGAAAATCTGCAGAGGATAGCAGAAGATATACGGCCATCGGGTTCAGATGGAGCCGAAACACCAGAATCATCGTCAGGTGCATTTCTTGCAAATCGTCAGG
>JAAYDD010000257.1 GCA_012729435.1 Desulfobulbus sp. | reverse complement strand
CTCAGTTGCGAGACGGGCAATTCCCACCTTGCGGTGTCCGGGCGCTGGCTTCGGAAGCAAGCCAGGCGACACCCTGTGAAGATGAAAACTGCTGGTTCTGTACTCCCGGCGGCAGGTGTGACCCGGATCGGTCCCTGTGTGTTCCGCTGTATTGCAGCTCCTCCCTCTCAGGTTTCATGATCGTTCAGTTGCCTGTCGGCGAGGAGTGCTCGCCGGAGGAGTGTGATATTTTAACGGATCTGGCAGAGACGGTCTCCGGAGCGCTGCGGCAGCTGTTTCTTCTTGAAGAGGTCACCTTTAAAGCACAGGAGTTGCGTTTAGCCGAAGAACGTTATGAACTGGCTTTGCATGCCTCTCAGGCGGGTCTGTGGGACTGGAACATTCAAACCGGTGAGATGTATACCAGTCCTGATCAGTGGGAACTGCTGGATTACCGGGAGAATGATGAAGCAGTTGATTCGTCCCGTCGATCGATCCACCCGGATGATCGTGAACGGGTGCTTCAGGTTCTCAATGAACATCTGAGCGGCGCTACTGAAGAGTATCGGATCGAGTACCGGGTGCTGGGAGAAGACGGTGAGCTTTCCTGGTTTCTTGATCGTGGGCGGGTGGTGGAGCGTGATGCCAATCACATGCCGATCAGGATGACCGGAACGCATCAGAATATCACTCTGCAAAAACGACAGGATCAGGCCCTGCAAGCCGTACAGCAGCAGTTGCATGATGCCCTTGATGTTGAACGGAACTTCTTGCAGACCGTCATAGACAGCGCCGGTGATCCGGTCATGGTGATTGATCTTGACTTCACACTGTTGCTCATCAATCAGGCAGCCGCACATCTGGTGCGACATGCCGGTGCAAGAATGGACAAGCTCACGGGACAGAAATGTTATCATCTCTTCTGCAATGCTGCGGCCCCCTGCCATGATGAACGTTTTCCCTGCCCGGTTCTTGAGGTCCGTAATCAGCAGTGTTCGGTCAAGCTCACCCACAACCCCTATCATGGCAATGATGTCAACAATACCTTTGAGCTGGAAATTTCAGCCCTGCGGAACAGCCGGGGAGAAATCTACGGTATCATTGAGGTCGCCCGGGACGTGACCGATTACCTGCGGATCGAGAAGGAGCTGCGTGCCAGTCAATCTCATCTTTACCGTCTAGCACACCATGATACGCTCACCGGTTTGCCCAACCGGCTGCTGTTTCGTGACCGCCTTGCCAAGGCCATCAGTATGGCCGAACGCAACCGCACCGGCGTGGCCGTACTCTTTCTTGATCTTGACCGGTTCAAGCAGATCAACGATACTCTGGGACATGATGTCGGCGATGAACTGCTGGTCACCGTTGCCGGACGACTGCAGCGGCAGTGCCGTCAGTCCGACACCGTCGCCCGGTTGGGTGGGGATGAGTTTGTTTTTGTGCTCGAGGCGGTGAACAACCGAAATGATGCAGCCATGATCGCTGAAAAGATCCTGAAGGCGGTGAACACGCCGATACATGTTAAAGGACATGAGCTTCATGTGAGTACAAGCATAGGTGTTGCTCTGTTTCCGCAGGATTCTTCCAGTCTGGACGGTGTTGTCAAATGTGCCGATATTGCGCTCTATTCTGCAAAGGACGTCGGACGGAGCAACTTTCAGCTCTACACCCCTGATATCGTTGCCAGGAGCCGGCGGCCGCAGATGGGAATCGATCAGTTCCAGGAAGCCTTGACGTCCCGGGAATTCCGCCTTCGGTATCTTCCGCAAAGGGATTTGCACAGCAAAAGACTCGTCGGGGTGAAGGCACTGTTGCAGTGGGAACATCCCGACATGGGATTGCTGTTGCCCAACGCCTTTCTGGCCGCCGCCGACGAGTGTGACATGCTCGCTCCTCTTACTCGCTGGCATCTGGAACAGGTGTGTCAGGCTATATACTTTTTGCAATCTCAAGGGATATCATCTCTTCCTGTCACCGTAGCCGTCACTGCCCGTCAACTTGGACATTCCGGGTTTTTCCCCGTGCTCACGGAGCTTATGACGGATTATCCGGATGCGGCTCATGAGCTGGTTGTTGAGATTCCGGATACAGCCATGACAGAGATTGGTGAGCAGGTAAGGGATGATCTTGTCCGGGTTGCTGATCTCGGTGTAGGTCTGGCGATCAAGGGTTTTAATGAGGATGGCTGCGCTATTGCCTGTTTACCGAAGGTTCCTCTCAGGCGTCTCGTGATCAGTCGCCGGTGCCTGAGCAGTATCTTCAGTGATTCAGCTGATGGTTCCCGGTCCCTGCTGGACATCATTGTCGCCCTGGGGCAGGTTTTGAAGGTTCCGGTACTTGCCGACGGAGTCGAGCAAGAAGGACAGCTTGATCTTCTTTGCTCCTGCAGCTGCGCTTTTGGTCAGGGGTCGTATTTGGGAGCGTTATGTACTGAAAAGGAACTGATATCCTTGTGCAGGGATCCCGGATAAGAGGTCATTGACGATGTTCCGCCGCTGTGGTAAAACCGCGGCTTGTTTTTCTCGTTGTCACAGTGTGTACGGTATTTTCCGTATGCCCGTTTAACATCTTCTCTTTGTAGACAGAGTATTCTGATTGAAAACCAATGCGTACGGATATTTTACATATAGGTGCCGGCGAACTGAACTATGAGATTCGCAACATTGTCAGCATCGGTGAAAAACTCCAGAAAATGGGTGTCCAGATTAACTGGGAGAATATCGGTGATCCGATCACCAAGGGTGAAAAGATTCCGGAATGGATGAAAGACATCGTAGCTGAGGCGGTTCGCGAGGATGCCACCTACGCCTACAGCCCGACAAGAGGACTGCTGGCGACACGGGAATTTGTCGCCTCCTGTACAAACAGCCTCGGAGGGGTTCAGATCGATGCCGACGATGTTATCTTCTTCAACGGTCTGGGTGACGCCATCTCCAAAGTGTACGGGCTTCTCAGGCCGCCGGCCCGGGTTTTAGTGCCGACACCATCCTATACGACTCACAGTTCGGCTGAAGCCGCCCACGCAAGTGATCGACCGGTTACCTATATTCTCGATCCCAACCATCTTTGGTATCCGGATCTTGAAGATATCGAAAACCACGTCAAGTACAATCCGGCTGTGGCCGGTATTCTGGTGATCAATCCTGACAATCCGACCGGTGCAGTGTATCCGGCGGACGTGATGCGGGCGATTGTCGAGATCTGTGAAAAGAATGATCTCTTTATCATCTGTGACGAGATCTACCAGAATATGACCTACAACGGAACGGTCTCCGCTCCACTGTGCACCGTGATCGGCAATAAGGTGCCGGCGATCTGTATGCGTGGCATATCCAAGGAGATGCCCTGGCCGGGGAGCCGTTGCGGTTGGATTGAGGTCTACAATCGCCGCCGGGATCCGATGTTTGCCACCTACGTTCAGTCCATCCTTGATGCAAAGATGCTCGAGGTGTGCTCAACTACACTGCCGCAGGCGGTATTACCCAGAATCAAATCTCACCCCGAATACACCACGCATCTCAAAAACCGGATCAAACGGTACGAGCGGTATTCAAACTTAGCCTATGATATTCTGAAAAACGTAAAGGGATTGCTCGTCAACCGTACCAACGGCGCCTTTTATATGAGTGCCGTCTTTGAGGAAGGGGTGCTCAATCATAAACAGACGTTGCCGATTACGAACAGTGAAGTGCGGGAAACTGTGGAACATCTTGTTGCCGGCTCCAATGTCCAGCCCGACAAACGTTTTGTCTATTATCTGCTGGCGGCCACCGGAATCTGTGTTGTCCCGCTTTCCTCTTTTGCCACCGAATTACAGGGATTCCGTATCACCCTGCTTGAGCAGAACGAAGACGATTTTGTCCGGATATTTCAGACAATCGCCAGTAGCATCAAAAGTTATATCAATTCACATCCGATCTGCAAGTATTGCGGATAATCACCGCCTCTCTGTTTGGCTTCTTCCTTCTCATCGCCGGCCGTCATGGTCTTTTTTGGCGGTGTTCTGCTGTCTTCTTGTTGTTTTTTCTAACAAATTTTCCCGGAATTTACCTGGCAAATCCATATCTGGTTCCCTTGACACCAGATTTTGCCATACTTATTGTTCGCACCAGATTTGATCGATTTACACGAAGCCGCAAGGCTGACGGCTTGCATCAGGTGATGTTTAAACCGTGAATACTGCAGCCTGTCAGTAGAAATACGAACAAGGAGAGCTTAGGGTGGGAGACGAGGTAAAACGGCATGGGTTTGGCAGCGAACAGCCTGCGACAAGCGAGATAAACGAAGAGGTGGAAAAAGAGGTGACAGAAGGTGTGGCCGAAGAGAGTCCGGAGACTGAACTAGAAGCCACGCAGAGGGAACTGGCCGAGACACGTGACCAGCTCATGCGGGTCGCTGCTGAATTCGACAACTTCAAGAAGCGGATGGAACGGGAGAAAACCAAACTGCTCAAATACGCGGAGGAAGGTCTTCTTCGTGACCTGCTGACCACCCTGGATAACCTGGACCGGGCCGTGGAGCAGGGCAGTGTGGCAACCTCCGGTGACGAGGGATCCAGATTGCAGGCAATGCTTGAGGGAGTGGAGTTGACCCGGAAGGGCCTGGTCAGCACTTTGGAGCGTTACGGTGTTGAACCTATTGACGCCATCGGGCTGGCCTTCAATCCCGATGAACATGATGCGCTGACCATGGAAGCAAGCGCTGAGATACCACCTAATCATGTGGTGCGGGAATTTACCCGCGGCTACCGCTTTAAGGACAGGGTGTTACGGCATGCACAGGTTATTGTCTCCAGTGGCGCATGAATCAGCTCTTGACAGCCATCGGATTGTTCGCACTGTATCTGTTGTTAGTAATGAAAAATGATCAGGCCTTTTTAGCCGAGCTTATACTATAAAAGAGAGGAGATTGGAATTATGGGAAAAATAATAGGTATCGATTTAGGGACCACCAACTCATGCGTGGCACTTATGGAGGGTGGAGACCCGAAAGTTATAGAAAACACTGAAGGGAACCGGACTACGCCCTCTATTGTCGCCTTTTCTGACAGTGGCGAGCGTTTAGTCGGTCAGATTGCCAAACGACAGGCAGTGACGAACCCGACGCGGACCCTTTTTGCCATTAAACGCCTCATCGGTCGTAAGTTCAGTGATCCTGAGGTGAAGAAGTCTATTGAAGTCAGCCCTTTTGCCATTGTTGAAGGCCCCGGTGGAGACGCTGTTGTTGAGGTGGAAGGGAAGACCTACACAGCTGCTGAGATTTCAGCCATGATACTTGGCAAGATGAAGCAGACTGCAGAGGAGTATCTGGGGGAGCCGGTCACCGACGCTGTGGTTACCGTGCCGGCCTACTTCAATGATGCCCAGCGTCAGGCCACGAAAGACGCCGGTAAAATTGCAGGTTTGAATGTACAGCGGATCATCAACGAACCCACAGCAGCTTCACTGGCCTACGGGCTTGACAAAAAAGGTGAGGAGAAAATAGCAGTTTTTGATCTGGGCGGCGGTACGTTCGACGTTTCCATTCTTGAGATCGGAGATGGCGTGTTCGAGGTTAAGTCGACCAATGGCGATACTTTTCTGGGTGGCGAAGACTTTGATATCCGTGTCGTCAACTGGCTGGCCGATGAATTCAAGCGTGATCAGGGGATTGATCTGCGTAATGACAAGATGGCCTTGCAGCGGTTGAAAGAGGAGGCGGAGAAGGCGAAAAAAGAACTCTCCACCGCCATGGAAACAGATATTAACCTGCCGTTCATCACTGCTGATGCGAGTGGACCCAAACATCTGAACATGAAGCTCAGTCGGGCCAAACTTGAAGCTCTGGTTGAGGATCTCATTGATCGTTGTGAGGGCCCCTGTCGGACAGCGCTGAAAGATGCCGGTCTGAGCTCGACCGACATCGATGAGGTTATTCTTGTGGGTGGCATGACCCGCATGCCGAAGGTGCAGGAAAAGGTCAAGTCGATCTTTGGTAAAGAGCCGCACAAAGGGGTGAACCCGGATGAGGTCGTGGCGATTGGTGCGGCTATTCAGGGCGGTGTACTGAAGGGTGATGTGAAGGATGTGCTTCTCCTTGACGTTACTCCGCTTTCTCTGGGAATCGAGACTCTGGGCGGCGTGATGACGAAACTCATTGAAAAGAACACCACCGTGCCGACCAAAAAGAGTCAGGTTTTTTCCACGGCGGCTGATAATCAACCCGCAGTGTCGATTCATGTCCTCCAGGGTGAGCGGGAGATGGCGGCCAACAACAAGACCATTGGTCGATTTGAGCTTGCTGATATTCCGCCGGCCCCCAGAGGCGTGCCTCAGATTGAAGTGACCTTTGACCTTGATGCCAACGGTATTCTCCATGTTTCGGCCAAAGACCTGGGTACTGGTAAAGAGCAGTCTATCCGGATCACCGCTTCTTCTGGACTGTCTGAAGAAGAGATTGAACGGATGAAGAAGGATGCGGAACTCCATGCCGAAGAGGATAAAAAGCGTAAAGAGCTCGTTGAGGCGAGGAACAATGCCGACTCTATGATCCATATGACCACAAAGAGTCTGGCTGAACTTGGCGACAAGGTGGATGCAGCCACTAAAGCCAATGTGGAGAAGGAGATTGAAAACCTGAAGAAGGTGATGGAGAGTGAGGATACGGCAGCCATCAAGAGTGCGACGGACAGTCTTACCCAAGCGTCACATAAACTGGCTGAGCTGATGTATGCTCAGGCAAAAGAGCAGCAGGGAGCCGGTGCGGGCGGTTCCACAGCAGGGTCTGCCGGCGGCGGCGCCGGTCAGGGACCTGCTGACGGCGGCAAACGCAAAGATGATGATGATGTTGTTGACGCTGATTTTGAAGAGGTCAAGTAGTTCTCTTCAGTCTGCCTGACAGGCGATTGTCGGACAACAGGGGAGTACGGTTCATTCCGTACTCCCTTTTTTTTATTTTTGCGGTATAACGTTCTGTCCGTATCGATAACTTATGTTCTTGTGAAGGAAAAACTATGAAACGAGTACTCTCAGGTATCCAGCCGTCAGGCAAACTGCATATCGGCAACTACTTCGGTATGATGCAGCCCATGATTCAGTATGCAGAGACAGAAGATCTCTACGTGTTTATTGTTGATTTTCATGCTTTGACATCCGTGCAGGATCGGGATCGTCTGCGGCAGGGAACGCTGGAGGCTGCCGCAGACTTTCTCGCTCTTGGACTGGACCCGGATCGGTGCACCTTCTGGGTACAGTCTGATGTACCGGAGGTGTGTGAGCTGACATGGCTGTTATCTGTCTTAACACCCATGGGACTTCTGGAGCGATGTCATGCCTACAAGGACAAGGTGGCCAAAAACATTCCGGCCAGTCACGGACTCTTTTCCTATCCGGTTCTGATGGCTGCAGACATACTTCTGTATCAGTCACAGGTGGTGCCGGTGGGGAAGGATCAGAAGCAGCATGTGGAGGTAGCCCGGGATATCGCCATTCGTTTTAACAATACCTATGGCGAAACCTTTGTCTTACCCGAACCGGAGATCAGTGAAACCACCGCTATTATCCCCGGTATTGACGGTCAGAAGATGTCCAAGTCCTACAACAACACCATACCGATTTTTCTTGATGACAAGGCGCTTCGTAAACGGGTGATGGCTATTCAGACCGACGCCACTCCGGTCGAGGATCCAAAAAATCCAGAGACATGTAATCTGTATGCCCTCCTGAAACTTTTTGCTCCACCGGAGAAGATGGAGGAGGTGCATGATCTGTACATAAACGGCGGGGCCGCTTACGGGTATTTGAAGCAGGATCTTTTTGAACTTATCCGTGACTACTTTGCCACGGCTCGTCAGAAAAAAGAGGAGCTGCTTGCCAATCCCGATTATCTGCGACAGGTTTTGGCCAGGGGTGCGGAAAAAGCCCGGGCCAAGGCTGCAGTGACTCTGGACCTGGCAAGGGACAGGATGGGTTTGAAGTACTGACCGGAAACAGTTTTACATCAATGTCTGCATGCGGAAGTTCTGAGCGCAGCGGGCTGAAGTACAATAAAAAAGGCGGGAACACCCCGCCTTTGTGCAATTCGATCTGTCAACGGCTAGAAATCAACGAGCTCCACATCAAAGACCAGCCAGGCGTTCGGTGGAATGACACCACCTGCTCCCCGTTCACCATATGCGAGCTCAGGAGGGATGATGAGGGTTCGCTTTTCACCCTTGGTCATCTGACTTAAGGCCTCGTCCCAGCCGGGAATGACCCGTCCGGTTCCGACCGGAAAGGCAATGGGTTCTCCCCGGTCATAGGAGCTGTCAAACTTGCGGTTCCCGAGGAGCAGGCGTCCGGTGTAATGGGCCTTGATGATTGTACCGGCAGCAGGCGGTTTTCCCTCACCCTTCTGTTCAACCTGGTAGTAGAGCCCTGATGTGGTGCGGACAGCTTTGGGCCATTGCTCTCTGATCATTTTCTTGATTTTTTCTTGTGCGGCTTTATTGGCGGTTGCCTCCCGCTCCTTGATGGCTGCCAGAGCGGCTGTAAAGGCAGTCTGATCGGTCTGAAAGGATTCAGCCTCTTTACCGATGCGAATGATAGTGATCTTCTGTATCACGTCGCCCTTATCAATTCTGTTCACTACATCCTGTCCTTCTACTACACGGCCGAAGACCGTATGTTTGTCATCAAGGTGCGGGGTGGCGAGGTGGGTGATGAAAAATTGCGATCCGTTTGTCCCCGGACCAGCATTGGCCATGGAAAGAACACCGGGGCCGTCATGACGCAGTGCGGGGTCGAACTCGTCGGGGAAGGTGTAACCGGGCCCGCCTGTACCGGTTCCCAGGGGACATCCTCCCTGGATCATGAAGTTGGGAATGACACGATGGAAGGTAAGACCGTCATAAAAGGGGGTTGCTGTTGGTTTACTGCTCCCGCCAAGAGTAAGGGTCCCTTCCGCAAGACCGACAAAGTTAATAACGGTCAGCGGGGTTTTGTTATAGTACAGTCTGAGCAGGATGTCGCCTTTGGCGGTGGTTATTTTAGCATAAAGTCCGTCTTTCATTTTCTTCTCCTCGGCAGATGCTGTGGGATGTCCGGCGCAAAGGAGTAATAAGGGGAGAAGCAGGATAAGAAGCAGTCTGGGCATGAAGATTCTCCGTTTATACCTTGCGTTTTCCGGTAAAGAAGGTTGCTTCCGCTCTGATTGATCAGGGAAGCGGGTTATTGATCAGAAGCCTGCTTACAAAGCGGGCTTCTCCTTGTCAATTAAAATGAGTTGTTGCGGAGTGATCCGGACTCCTGCCGGGTCATGCTTAAATGCGCAGTCGCAGATGGAGCAGAAGTGAAAGTGTGACGGCAGACGCCAGAAGTCCGATGGCCAGTCCGGCGGAGAGCCCGGGCAGTCCTTTAACGAGCATCATGCCGCCGGCTGAGGTTCCAACGGCCTGGCCAAGATAGACAATGGAGGTGTTGAGAGATGTTGATGCTGATGCGGCAAGGGGGTTGGTTTCGATTAAACGTGCCTGCTGGGCGGCAATAGCCGGACTCATGCCGATGCCCCAGATGAACAGGCTTCCTCCTATCAGAGGAAGGAAAGAAAATTTTATGGCCCAGAGGATGAGGCCCAATAGGGTGAGACTAAGAAAAGCAGTGGTGGTTGCGCGAACACCGAGCAGCCGTACCGCCCGGGTTGCCAGCATCGTACCTGTGATGCTGGCGCTCCCGTAGAGGGCGAGAAGGGTGGCTGTGATAAACGGACTTGCCTGTATCCGGCTGTTGAGCTCAACAACGATGTAGGGATACTGAATGTACTGACCGGCAATGGCTATTCCGGAAATGCCCAGTATGCCCCAGATGTTTGCGGAACTTAGCACTTTGTGCCAGGCAGAGGTCGAGAGACGGTGTGCATGCAGACCGGCGGGCAGGGTCCGAAAAACGGCGATTCCTGCCACACCGCTGAGACCCGCCAGAAGAAGGTAGGCGATTTGCCACCCGGCCAATGAGCCGATCAGATTGGTCAAGGGGATGCCTATTGCACCGGCCAAAGACCAGCCCAGAAAAATGAAGGTGATTGCTTCGGCCCGTTTTTCCTGAGCGATGAAGAGCGGTATGGCACTGGCCGCCTGCGGAGTGAAGCCGGCCACAGCTGCAATCATGATCAGCCGGAGCATGAGCAGGTTTTGAAAATCTGTAACAAGTGCCGACCAGCCATGGCCGAGTGCATAGAGAAGAAGTGCTCCGACCAGCAGGTGTCGGCGGTCCATTGTATTGGTAAGAAACGCCAGAATCGGGGCCTCAACACAGAGTAAGGCGCCGCCATAGGCGATTAACGTGCCCGCTGTGGCTGCATCCACTGAAAAGGCCAGCATGAGATCATTCATAAGACCGGCCGGAGCCAGCACACCGGTGCCGATGGCAAAGTTACCGATTAACAGTGCCCAGAGAGCCGGCGTGTGTGATGGGTCCTTTTTCATAACGGCATGTCAGAAAAGAGCAGGGTGGAATGCGGGTGCACGGCCCGCAACGTTCTGTTCAGCGACCATAGAGGGTAGAGCCGACAGTTGCAACAGCTATGTGAGGGCGGATGAGTCGGGTTGATGCTGTTCACACCTTTTCTGGGTGGTTATCGGTTATGTCAGTTGACTGTATCTGGTCACCTCTGTTATATAAACAGGTTTTTGTGCTTACATAAAACATGCAGTGGGGGGTCGAAAAAACAGTGCTACGCCGTCTCTATAGCGGATTCGGGGCCGGATTATATGTGATGTTGTTCCTTATCCGTCCTCTGTTGGAGCGGTTTAGCGGCAGACTGACCTACGGTTTTGCACAGCGGTTGGGAAGGTATCCCGATGAAGTGAGAGCTGCCGAAGATGTACAAACAGTCTGGTTGCACGCCTCATCGGTGGGTGAAGTGCAGGCGGCGATTGTTCTGGTTCATGCGCTGCTCCCCTTTCTCGGGCCAAGACGTATCGTCGTCACCTCAATGACCGAACAGGGGCATCGTCTGGCGGACAGCAGGATGCCGGACAAGGTCTTGTGCCTGATGGCACCCCTTGATTTGCCGCAGGCGGTATCCAATGCCTTGCGGTCAATCCGACCATGCTGTTACATCTGCCTGGAAACTGAACTCTGGCCGGTCATGCTTACACGCGTCAGGCAGACGGGGATTCCTATGCTCCTACTGAACGGACGGCTTTCCCAGCGATCTTTTCACCGTTATCAGTACATCCGCCATTACGTGACTGCGCTCCTGCAAGGCTTTTCCCGTGTGGCTGTTATCAGTGAAACCGATGGCCAGCGTTATCACGATCTCGGTGTTCCGACGTCCCGTCTGCAGGTGTGCGGGAACCTGAAATATGATATGCCCGCCGAGAGCCCTGACAGGACGAGGGCGGAGAGCAGGCTGCGCCTGCAGATTGCCGATGAACGTGTGTTTCTTTGCGGCTCCACCCATAATGACGAAGAGGAGCAGCTGTTCCCCGTTTTTCAGGCTCTGGCGACACGCGGACCCGCTGTCCTGGTGCTTGCTCCGCGCCATCTGGAGCGATTGCCGGCAGTGGAAGCGCTTTTGCGCAGATGGAAGGAACCGTTTGACCGTTTTTCAGCTCTTGGAGAGTTTCAGCGCAACAGCCGGGTTGTTCTGCTTGATACAATGGGTGATCTGGCCGATCTTTATGCAGGCGCTGATTTTGTTTTCTGCGGCGGCAGTCTTGTGGACAGAGGCGGACATAACATCATTGAAGCGGCCCGCTGGGGACGGGCTGTATACTTTGGGCCTTATATGAAAGATTTCCGTGATGCAGCCTCTCTGCTTGTCGAATCCGGCGGCGGTTTTCAGGTGGCCGATGCTGCTGAGCTGACCCGCCGGATACTCAGGCATATCGATGCTCCCGAGGAGTATGCCCACGCCTGTTCCTGTGCCGCCGAGGCGGCAGCACAGCAGCGCGGTGCAGTGGCCAGACAGACGGCGCTTGTCCGGGAGGTTTTACAGACAGCCTGACGGACACGTGCAGCTGCACCAGCCGGCGGGTGAGGGTATCACAACTTGTGTTCTTTTTGAATAATGAGCACAACCACAAAAACAAGACAGTACAGGCAGGAACCCATTCTTCCACTTTCCGGGAATAACGATAATGAAAGCATTGATCGGACTTGAAGACGGCACAGTGTTAAAAGCCCGCTCATTTAGCGGGCCTGGCGAAGCCGCGGGCGAGCTCGTATTCAACACGGGCATGACAGGGTATCAGGAGCTTTTGACCGACCCCTCAAGCACCGGACAACTCATCGCCATGACCTACCCGCTGATTGGCAATTCCGGTATCAACCCTGAGGATATGGAGTCTGCAGGTGTTCATCCGGCCGCACTTCTGGTGCGGGAATATCAGCGCTGGCCAAGCAACTACAGGGCAACAGGCAGTTTGGCTGATTTTCTGAAGCACAACGGCGTATTGGGGATTGAAGGAGTGGACACCCGCTTTTTGACCCGGAAGATCAGAAACGCCGGGACCATGAAGGCCCTGATCAGTACTGAGGATCTGGATCCGGATTCTGTGGTACGCCGGGCACGTGCATGGTCGGGAGTGGAAGGTCTTGACCTGGTTGAACAGGTCTCCTGTGAAACGAAGTACCGCTGGGAGGACGGTACACCTGTGCGAGCAGATCATTTTGCCGATGGGACAGGATACAGGGTGGTTGTGTATGATTATGGTGTCAGGTACAGCCAGCTGCGCCAGCTGACCAGGAAAGGCTGCCGGGTACTCGTGGTGCCGGCCGCCACGCCCGCAGAAGAGGTGCTTGCCGTACAGCCGGACGGAGTTTTTCTTTCCAGCGGTCCCGGCGATCCGGCCGGCGTGCGTGATGCTGTCGTCAATATAAAAAAGATACTGGGGCGGGTACCGATATTCGGCATCTGCCTTGGCCATCTGCTGCTGGGCCTGGCGTATGGCTGCCGTACCTCCAGGATTCAGCCCGGCCATCGCGGCAGCAATCATCCGGTGAGAAATCTGCTCAGCGGCAGAGTGGAAATCACTGCACAGAATCACGGATTCTGTATTGACGCTGCAGGTCTGCCGGCAAGTGTCGAGACAACCCACACCAATCTCAACGACGGTAGCCTGGAGGGGATGCGTCACCGGGAACTGCCGGCCTTTTCTGTGCAGTATCACCCTGAGTTTGCAACCGGCCCCCACGATGCGGAATATTTGTTTGATCGGTTCATTCAACTGATGGAGCAGGCAAGCTGAAGGCTTGACCGGACACGAGATATGCCCAGACGTACAGATATACAGAAGATACTTATCATCGGTTCCGGACCGATTATCATCAGCCAGGCCTGTGAGTTCGATTATTCCGGCGCTCAGGCTGTAAAGGCTCTCAAGGAAGAGGGGTATGAGGTGGTGCTCGTCAATTCAAATCCGGCGACCATCATGACGGACCCGGAACTTGCCGATCGTACCTATATCGAACCCATAACTCCTGAGTGCATTGCCAGGGTGATTGAGCGGGAACGGCCGGATGCGCTGCTGCCGACGCTGGGTGGCCAGACAGCCCTGAATACCGCTATTCAGGTTGCTGAGATGGGTGTACTTGAAAAGTTCGGCGTGGAAATGCTTGCCGCTGATGTCGAGGTTATCCGTAAGGCCGAGGGACGGGAGGAGTTTCGTGATGCAATGCGCCGGATCGGTCTCAAGGTACCGGAGTCGGCCATTATTCACACCATTGATGAGGCTCTCGCAGCGGCTGAGCGGATCGGCTTTCCGATCATTGTCCGACCGAGCTTTACTCTCGGCGGAACCGGCGGCGGCGTAGCTTACAATAAAGCCGAACTGCTCAAGCTCACCACAGCGGGTCTGGATCTGTCCATGACCAATGAGGTCATGCTCGAGCGTTCGCTGCTCGGCTGGAAAGAGTACGAACTTGAGGTCATGCGTGATGGCAGTGATAACGTCATCATCATCTGTACCATTGAAAATATCGATGCCATGGGTGTGCACACCGGCGATTCGATTACTGTCGCTCCGGCACAGACTCTTACTGACCGGGAATACCGGGAGATGCGTGATGCGGCAATTGCCATCATCCGTGAGATCGGGGTGGAAACCGGCGGCTCCAATGTCCAGTTTGCCGTTAATCCCGTGGATGGCGAGCTGATGGTGATCGAAATGAATCCCCGGGTGTCCCGTTCGTCTGCACTGGCGTCCAAGGCTACGGGTTTCCCGATTGCCAAGATTGCTGCGAAGTTGGCTGTGGGCTATACGCTTGACGAGATTAAAAATGATATCACCCGCGAGACGTACGCCTCATTTGAGCCGACCATCGATTACTGTGTCGTAAAAATACCCCGCTGGACCTTTGAAAAGTTCCCGGAAACTGAAGATATTCTTACCACAGCCATGAAGTCGGTCGGGGAAACAATGGCCATTGGACGGACTTTTAAAGAGGCCTTTCAGAAGGGGATGCGCTCACTGGAAGTGGGGCGGATGGGGTTTGGTTTCGATGGCAAGGACGATATGGACACTCTTCATCAGGACGATCTGGAACGAGGGCTGAGCCGCCCCAATTCGAGAAGAGTCGGCCATATCTTTGAGGCGTTGCAAAGGGGGATGAGCGTGGAGCGTATTTACGAGTTAACGCACATTGACCCCTGGTTCTTATATAACTTCAAGGAACTGGTGGATAAGGGAGAAGAGATTCGCGCCCGCGGTTTTGCCGGCCTGGATCAGGAGTATCTTTTTGAGGTTAAACAGTACGGTTTCTCCGATATTCAGCTCGCCCATCTCACCGGTACTTCAGAAGATGATATCCGCCATCGCCGGATCGAATTCGGTCTTCGGCCGGCCTATAAACTGGTGGATACCTGCGCAGCTGAGTTTGCCTCCTATACCCCCTATTACTACTCCACCTATGAGCTGGAGGATGAGGGACAACGGACTGATCGGAAAAAAATCATCATTTTAGGAGGCGGACCCAACCGCATCGGCCAGGGCATAGAGTTTGACTACTGCTGTGTGCACGCCTCCTTTGCCTTGCGGGAGATCGGTGTTGAATCGATTATGGTCAACTCCAACCCGGAAACCGTCTCCACCGATTATGATACTTCAGACAAGCTGTACTTTGAGCCCCTGACCCGTGAAGATGTGCTCAACATCATTGATCGGGAGCAGCCTGATGGTGTTATCGTCCAGTTTGGCGGGCAGACGCCGCTTAATCTGGCCGTTCCGCTGGCAAAAAGAGGGGTGCCGATCATCGGGACCTCGCCGGACGCAATTGATCGGGCTGAAGATCGTAAACGGTTTCAGCAGTTTTTGCATAAACTGGGATTGCGGCAACCGGCGAACGGTACGGCACATACCCTGGAGGAGGCTCTGGCAGTGGCTGAAGAGATCGGCTATCCGGTGGTCATGCGACCGTCCTACGTGCTCGGCGGCCGGGATATGCGCATCGTATACAATGAGCAGGGGATACGTAACTTCATGGCTATTCCCGGCATGAGCGGCAGTGAGCACCCGGTGCTGCTTGATCAGTTTCTTAAAGATGCCATTGAGGTTGATGTTGATGCGGTCTGCGACGGTGAGCAGACAGTGATCGGCGGTATCATGGAGCATATCGAGGAAGCCGGTATCCACTCCGGTGACTCCGCCTGTGTTCTGCCGCCGCATACCCTCTCCGCTGCGATTGTTGGCGAAATTACCGAGGCCACGAAGGCCATGGCGCAGGAGCTGGGAGTCGTCGGCCTGATGAATGTCCAGTTTGCTGTTCAGGGAGAAACGCTTTATGTGCTGGAGGTCAATCCCAGGGCATCGCGGACTGTTCCTTTTGTATCAAAGGCAACCGGTGTTCCATTGGCAAAGATAGCCACAAAGGTCATGCTGGGCATGACACTCGAACAGCTTGGTTTCACACGGGAAAAAGTGCTGCACCACTGGGCTGTCAAAGAGGCTGTGTTTCCTTTTGACCGGTTTCCGAATGTGGACACGTTACTTGGACCGGAGATGAAATCGACCGGAGAGGTCATGGGGATAGATGAGGATCTGGGACTGGCGCTTGCCAAGGCGCAGATGGCTTCGAATGCTCCGCTGCCCATCCGCGGGACGGTCTTTGTCAGTGTCCGCCATGGAGACAAGGAAAATGTGATCCCTGTGGCGAGAAAGCTCCGGGAACTTGGCTACGATATCTTTGCAACCCGCGGCACGGCCGCAAAGCTGACAGAACAGGGGATCGTCTGCAAGGAGGTCAATAAGATTTCGCAGGGTCGTCCCCATATACTTGATAAAATTCAGAATGGACAGGTGAGTTGGATTCTCAACACCTCGGCCGGTACCCGAACAACCGAAGATTCCTACATTATTCGCCGTGCTGCCCTTGACTACCATATTCCTTATACCACCACCATTACAGGAGGGCTGGCCACGACCATGGCCATGGAATCTCTGCGTGATCGGGAGCCGGGGGTCAAGACGATCCAGGAATTTGCAAAGATCATTGACTGAGAGAAAATCGATGTTACAGTTAAATATCTAACGGCATATCCGAGCGGTAAACCCGGTTGCCGGATTTTTTTAAAGCTGAGATGATGGAGACTACTGTTTGAATACGTTTTATAAGAATCTTAGTATGTGGCTGGTTATCGGACTAACCATGATCATGCTATTCCAGCTGTTTAATAAACCACACGGGCAAGGAACATCCATTACCTACAGTGAGTTCTGGGCAAGTGTGGAAAGCGGTGCTGTCAGCAAGGTCAGCATCCAGGGTGGAGAGATCACCGGTATTGGCAAGGATGGAAAACCTTTTAAAACCATTGCGCCGGATGATGCG
>JAAYDD010000256.1 GCA_012729435.1 Desulfobulbus sp. | reverse complement strand
ATATACTCATTGACGGTGCTCACAATGAAGCCGGTATCATGGCACTCATCCGGAGTGTGCAACAGATGAACTACCATCGCCTTCTCCTGCTTTGGGGGAACATGGCCGACAAAGTTCTGGGTTCCGGCTATCTGGAGCTCCTTGACAGGGCAGACCTCGTTGTCCTGACCAGACCGCCGTCACCGCGGTCTGCGGAACCATCGGTTCTTCTCATGGAGTTACCTGTGGCAGTACAGCAAAAAACCACCTGCATCGATTCCGTGGAGCAGGCTCTGACCTACCTGCTCGGGCAGACAACTCCCGGAGACCTTCTCTGCATAGCCGGGTCTTTGTACCTTGTCGGTCAGGTGCGGCAGCTTCTTCTGGGAGATCTGGTCCGATGAGTGCGGATTTCTTTTCACTTGACATGATTGATGAAGCACTCATCCGTGCGGAACGGCATAAAGCACGTGCCTTACGAAAGAGCCGGTGGTGGCAGCAGAAAACCGCCAGCGGAACCTGCTGGTACTGTCGTCGGCAGGTCGGATATCATAACCTGACCATGGATCACGTTATACCGCTCGTCCGCGGCGGCCGCAGTACCAAGGACAACCTGGTCCCCTGCTGCAAGGAATGCAACACAAAAAAGAGATCTTCACTTCCCGTTGAGTGGGAAGAGTACATGGAATCGTTGCAACAAACTCACTTAAAATAAAGGATCCGCTCCCGGTCAGTCTCCGACAAACCTCATGTTTGGCGGGCATTCCGGTATCCGGGCACGTTTCACCCCATTGTAAACCCTGATCACTGCAGGGAACAACCGCTCACAGCTGAACAGGGGCTTTTACTCTCTGCCGAGCCTTCTACTATACGATCCTGCCAAGACCATAAATTTCTGCAGGCATGCTGTATACTGCCGCTTCAGAGATCAGTGATAAAGCTGTACTCTGCCAGACGGCATAGGGGTTGAAATGCCGGTCACCATTTCCATTCACAAAGAGTCCAGAATAATGACTTTAGATCATTGCTCTCTACAACATCATGATGTAGTAATGTGCGGTAAACAGGGTTACCGCTCTTCACCAAAGACCGAGAGGATTGTATGTCAGCAAAACAACAGTCAGTGATTACCATCGAAAACGACACGGTCGTTGTCCACGAACACACCGACAAACTGGAGGCATTCCGTCTGGAAGATACAGTCCGGGCACCGGCTGTTATTGTTTTTGTCAATCAGAAGCGGGCGCAGCTCGTTCCAATCCCGTTCGGCAAAGAAACACCAATCAAAGTCCGGTCTTTGAACATGGAGTACGATATTCAGATCATATCGTACCATGAAATCCACAACTTCCTTCACCACTCTGACGCATCGCACCATCACTGAAATTATTCATGAAACCCATGTACTGACCGTCGTTTATCACGACAGCCCGTACCTCGTCTGAAGACCGGCCTGCCGCTGTTGTCTTCATTGACTATTTTCAGGCAATTTGTCATAAGAGCATGATTGGTCATCCAACTTTTTCAGACAAACGGAGGAACCTATGAACAAAAGAAAATACGCGGTATTGAACCTTTGCACCATCTTCCTCTCAGTCCTGACTCTGTGTTTGTTTACATCTGTCGCCCGAGCGGCCACTGTTAAAATCGGCGCCATCCTTGCGGAAACCGGGCCGGCTGCCTTTCTTGGCGGACCTGAGGTCCGCTCCCTCCGCATGCTCGTTGATGAGATCAATGCCAAGGGCGGTGTTCAGGGGAAAACCATTGAGTTGATTGTCAAAGATTCGGCCAGCAGTCCGGAAAAGGCCGTATCGTTCACCAAGCAGTTGATTGAAGAGGAAAAGGTTTTTGCCATCATTGGACCTTCCACCAGCGGTGAAAGTCTGGCGATCAAAAAAATTGCGGAAGATGGTAAAACCATTCTTATCTCCTGCTCAGCAGCTGATCTCATCGTGACCCCGGTAACTCCGCACGTGTTCAAGACTGCACCGAGTGACAGCTATGCCGCCCAGCAGGTCTTCAGAACCATGCAAAAAAGAGGAATCACAAAGATTGTTGTCCTTGCCGCCAACGATGGTTTCGGCAAGGCAGGCAAGGAACAGCTGACAAAACACGCCCCGGAATTCGGAATTACCATAGCCGCTGAGGAAGTATACGATAAAAATGCCACTGATCTGTCGGCCATTGTGGCCAAATTAAAGGCTATCAAGGATGTGCAGGCGGTGATCAACTGGTCGATCGTTCCAGCTCAATCGATTCTGGCCAAGAATATCCGTCAGGCCGGATGGGATGTGCCTATTTATCAGAGTCATGGTTTTGCCAATATCAAGTACGCTGAAGCCGCAGGTGCAGCTGCTGAGGGAATTATTTTTCCGGCAAGCCGTATCCTGATAGCCGACTTTCTGCCCGATGGACCGCAAAAGGAGTTCCTGCTGAAATATAAAAACTCCTATGAGAGTCAGTTCAAGGAAAAGGTTTCCACCTTCGGAGGCCATACGTATGATGCACTGACTATCCTGGTCAAAGCGCTTGAGGCAGGTGGCGATGACCGTGAAAAGGTACGCGCCGCTATTGAAAATATTCAGGGTCTCATAGGTACTGCCGGCACCTTCAATTTTTCCGCGACCGATCATGGTGGTCTGGGAATCGATGCCTATGCCATGTTGACCGTTAAAAATGGAGAGTTTGTTCCCCTGGAAGATTAGCAGCGCCGGCGAACCACCTTCTCAAAAACAGGAGGTGCATGACCACAGCTTACGATGTGAAGCCTTCTGAACAGCAACTGTTCAGAAGGCTTTTTTGTTGCGACCTCCATTAACATGTGTCAGAATTATCCCGCATCTTTTTGACGGGGCTCTGTCTTATACTCTCTTGATTTGCGATCTGTCCCTGTTACATCAGGTGACTGCCCCTTATTCGTATCAACTGTCAGCATACGTACAGTACTACAGTTCAGTTCCACCATTTATATACTCTGAATCTCAACCCATCTTACCTCCTGATTTTTCCGGCAATTCGATGGGACATTTTCAGTAATAAAAATTCTTAATTGGTATTGACACGCATTTGCAAGTCCGGTACATAGTGAGCTACGGACACTGTCTGACGAGATGTGTCCGGGAACGAGGAAAACAACAACGAATGGAGGGTTCCAATGCAAGACAGTAAAAAGAAATTGACCACCAACGCGGGTGCCCCGGTTCCTGACAATCAAAACGTCATGACTGCTGGTCCACGTGGGCCACAACTGTTGCAGGATGTCTGGTTTCTGGAAAAACTGGCT
>JAAYDD010000255.1 GCA_012729435.1 Desulfobulbus sp. | reverse complement strand
GTTTCAATGTCCCGGATCTCACCGACCATGATGATGTCAGGGTCCTGACGGAGAAAGGCTTTGAGCGCTGCGGCAAAGGTCATGCCGACTTCAGGGTTGACGTTGACCTGGTTTATCCCCTTGAAGTTGAACTCAACCGGATCTTCAGCGGTCAGAATTTTGATATCTTCGGTGTTCAGGGAATTGAGTGCCGAGTATAAGGTGACAGTCTTTCCTGATCCGGTGGGGCCGGTGACCAATAACAGTCCCTGTGGCCGGTTGAGACAGCGTTTGAGGGCTGCAAAGGTATCCTCTGTGAAACCGAGTTTTGTGAGGTCGACATTGAGTGAATTTTTGTCAAGGATACGCAGGACGATGCCTTCACCGTGGAGCAGGGGGAGGGTGGAGACTCGAAAATCTACGGCACGGTTTCGACCCAGTCTGATTTTGATACGGCCATCCTGGGGAACACGACGTTCAGTTATGTTAAGCCCGGCCAGGATTTTCATGCGGGCTGCCATGGCATTTTTGATGGTCAGTGGCAGGTTCATTGACTTGAATAAAGAGCCATCCTTACGGTAACGAACCTGCATGATTTTTTCGAATGGTTCAATGTGGATGTCGCTTACTCCTTCTTGAACCGCTTTAATCAAAATACCGTTGACCAGTTTAATAATCGGAGCATCTGAGGCAGAGAACTGCTCGTAAGCTCCTTCTTCCTGTCCGTCACTTTCGATTTCAAAATCATCGGCAGCATCGGCGACCAGGGCACCAAAATCATCGATTTCAGTAACTGATTCTTCTTCAGTCTCTGCTTCAAACTTGAAGAAAGATTGATACTCCTCCTCTTTGATATGATAATGGTTTTTATAGGCATCTATGATGTCTTTAGCGGTGGAAACACAGATATTGAGGTTTTTCTTTACGATATCCTGGAGCTGCTCCACTTCAACGGTATCCGTCGGCTCCACCATGGTGATTTGCAGGGTATCGCCGGAGAGGTGGAGCGGAAACGCCATGAACTGTTTGGCGGTTTCATACGGAACCAGTTGTAATGCCTCTTTGCTTGGTACCTCCTTTTCCAGCACAATCAGTGTGTAGTTGTGCATTCGGCTCAAGAAATTGGCAATGGTATCCTGCTCAATGACACCGCTTTCAAGCAGGATGCGGCTCAGCCGTTTTTTGGTTTTTTTCTGGATAACTTTGGCTTCTTCAAACTGGGTTGAAGTGATGTAACCGGCCTTGCTCAACAGTTCACCGATCTTCAGCTTACCCGCACCTGACTGATCTTTGACGGTCTTTTTCATCGACCCTCTTTGGGGTCCAATAGGTTGTTGTTCTGGTTTAGATGCCATTATGTCCGTGATATTTTATGGGCCGATAGAAGGTGTTTTCACGTATTGTACAATAAACACGGTTAGTGGTCAAAAAAGAACGCTTTCCTTTGACAAAGCATCAGCCTGCCGGATCGGTTTGTCCGTGCCTTGACTCATCAGAACAGTCCAGATTCAGAAGCAATGCAGTTTTCAGGAGATTGTCAGAGGTGCTGATGAAAAAATTCTTGGATAACGACTTTTCAATTCTTTGGCTAACGGCATCATCACCTCTCGCATTGATGGTTCAGCTGCCGTGGCAGTGCGAAGCTCGAGAATATGACGCCATTCAAGAAGGTTGGCATAGACAATGATTTCAGTCTTGCAGGAATTGGGCAGAACTGTACGAGCCGCCTGCGGTGAAGAAGTTTCTAACAGATGGAAGTACTGTTTTTCCATTGTTTCCATGGATTGCTTCCACACTGAAAATTCCTCACTGTTCTCTTCAAAGAATACAGGTCTGATAAAGGTGATCTCGTTGCCAAACCTGTCTGCTGAATACCGGCAGTATCGCTGGCTTTCCTGAAGAAAGCTGCATGGACGGTGACGGACGAGCTCATGGGTCACTGCCCTGTTGACTATGAACTTAACCGCCAGATACCGATGTTTTGCAAACATCGGAGTACTGAGCTGTTCGACCTTCTGCACATCCATTTTTTCAACAAGAATGCCGGAAGTGGCGGAGTGCGGTGCCTGAAGAGGAAGCCCCTCAAAAAAATAGGGATGTTTCTGATTGAGAAAGTTGGCGATTGCCTGGGAAATAGCATCATCAGTGTGAAAGAGCACCATCTCACGGAAAGCACGAATGGAGCCGGTAATGAGGAGCGCGGAGTCGCTCAGGCGGTCTATCTGTAAAAATTTTGGTTGAAGGAAGAAGAAATCTTTAATGTGGTCATGGTGCGGACACGTGATGATGAGCGTGACCACACCCATTTCCAGGACAGAGTTATGCCCGTTTTCTGCCATTTTTTTCACAAAAGGAATGGCTGAGCCGTCGTTTATCCGGTGTTCACTTTTGTAACATATCCGACCGCAGTACTCGATACGGACCGGTAGCGATTGCTGATCAAGCTCTTCAAGAATTGTGAAACTTGGCTTTATTATGCGCATGGATTTTTATAACGGTAACGGGATACAGAAGACAGTGTAAAGCCAAGTCCGATGGTTTCACTGATAACATCATCTTACCCTTCTTCCCAGAAAGGCGAAAGTTCTCGTAATTTAGCAATAATCGACGGCATGGTGGCAAGCACGAAATCGACTTCCTCTTCGGTGTTATAGACGGACAGACTGAATCGGATGGATCCGTGGGCAGCTGTGAATGGCACCCCCATTGCCTGCAGCACATGAGACGGTTCCAAGGAACCGGATGTACATGCTGAACCGGAGGAGGCACAGATATTGTACTGATTCATATGGAGCAGTATGGCTTCCCCTTCGACATACTCAAAACTGATGTTGGCCGTATTGGGGAGACGTTGTTCGGGGTGACCGTTGAGCAATGATTTTGGAATTGAACGAAGTAACCCCTGCTCGAGTCTGTCACGGAGCTTCTTAACCCGGGTGTTTTCTGTATCCATGTTCTTTGCAGCCAGGATGCAGGCTTTACCGAGTCCAATGATGGATGCGACATTTTCAGTGCCACCGCGTCTGCCAAATTCCTGATGACCGCCGTTCATGAAAGGAATGAAGGGAGTCCCCTTGCGGACGTACAGCACGCCGATCCCTTTGGGAGCATGCAGCTTATGTCCTGACAGAGATAGGAAGTTGATGCTCGTCTCGTTAAGGTTGATCGGTATCTTGCCGACAGCTTGTACCGCATCGGTATGGAAAAGGATGTCGCGTTCTTTTGCAATCTCGGCCATCTCTTCGACAGGAAAGAGGACACCTGTCTCATTGTTCGCCCACATGACACTGACTATGGCCGTATCGTCGGTGAGGCTCTCCCTGAATTGTCGGACATCAATGGTGCCGTCACTGGCGACGGGGAGGCGTGTTATATGGTATTTTCGACCGGTAAAAATCTCTAAGTTATCACACAGGGTCTTAACTGCAGGGTGCTCAACTCTGGTGGTTACGATATGGTTTTTTTCAGGGTAAGTCTGCAGAGCCGACAGAATGGCTGTGGAGTCACTCTCAGTGCCGCAACTGGTGAAAACAATCTCTTCAGGAGTTGCACCGATGAGGTCCGCGATTTCCCGGCGGGCCTGTTTGATCGCGAGTCCGACTTGACCGCCGAAGGTGTGCATGGAAGAGGGGTTGCCATAGTAGTCAGTCAGATAGGGCATCATGGCGTCAATCACCTCGGGTGCTATCCGGGTGGTTGCATTGTTGTCCATATAGATAACTTTATCAGGGGAGACTGCCATTACTTATCCTCCTCAACAATGAGACTTTCGAGCACCTGTTCACGCAATTTTTTCTCCACATACTCTTTGAGTGTGGTTCGTGACGAATAGCAATTCGCACAGGCTCCACGTAATGACACCGTAACAAAGTCACCGTCCACATCGATCAGCTCTATATCGCCGCCGTCTTTTTTTAAAGTCGGTTTGACTTCACGCTCAATAACCTCTTCGATTTTCTTTATTTTTTCCAGAGTTGTCATGCGCTTGCGTCTTTTCTGTCCGGTCGGCTTATCGCTGATCCCCTCAACGGTCTCGGCAAGGAGTTCTCTCAGCTTTCCTTCACATTTTCCACATCCGCCCCCGGCCTTTGTAAAGTTGGTGATCTCTTCAACCGAAGTCAGAGCATTTTCTTTTATGGCACGAATAACCTCCAGATCGGTTACTCCAAAACATTCGCAGACGATTTCACCCTGGGCCATCGGCAGGGTAATACCGGTATAATCGGCAATTGCAGCCTCCAGCGCCTCCCGGCCCATGACCGAGCAGTGCATTTTTTCTTTTG